>JBDTTO010000090.1:0-8599 GCA_039930585.1 Gemmatimonadaceae bacterium | reverse complement strand
GGCACCTTCAACAATGCAAAGGCGCGCAGCACGAGGTCTACCCCTTTGTACTTCTTCAATCGACCCAAATACGCGAAAACGGGGCGATCCGCCCGAACCGATGCATCCGGTGTGTAGTGCTTTGTGTCGATGCCCGGAAAGATGACTTTCACATTCTCGCGCCGGATTCCGCGTTGCACCAGATCGTCACGCGTGCTTTCGGAAATCGCCTGAAACGGCAGCCCCTTGTACACCCAGGGCATCGGGCGCTCGGCCAACCACACCGCCGCAGCAAGCGGTGCCGGCAATTCCTGGAACGCCGTTAACCCAAAGAGATGCGGCACAAGCACAACCACTTTCGCGTTTGGCCAGGACGGCGTGAACAGCGGCACCTTGTTGATGTCTTCAACAACCACGTCATAGTTCTGCGTGGCAAGGTTCGCGCGCCAATATCCCCGCGCCTTGAACGGAAAACTTTGACGCGTGCCAACACGCTGCACATCAATGCCGTCAAGGTCGACGCGTGGCGGACATCCGGGCCAACCACCACACAGCAGTGTTACGTGATGACCTTTTTGCGCCAGTCGGCCAAAAATTTCGTGCAGATGAATTTCGGCGCCACCAGCCTGCGGATTTTCGCGGTCCTGCCAATTGACGACAGCAATGCGGAGCGGGCTTTGGTTATCGCTCACAACCTGCCGAGCCGGCGCGCATACTGATCGAGCACTCCGTTCACAAAACGGGCGCTGCGTTCAGTACCAAAACGTTCGGCCAAACGAATGGCTTCCTGCAACACAACTTTGACCGGCGTGACTTCACGACGCAGTTCGGCAGCCGCAACGCGCAGCACATTGCGTTCAATCGCACCGAGACGTTCGTAACGCCAGTTCTCCGTAACCGCGGTAAGCGCCGCATCAATTTCAGCACCGTATTCAGAAACGGTGTTGATCAATTGCGACGCAAACAAACGCTCTTCGGGAACGATGGAGAGATCGTCAAATGTCTGCAGCGCAATACGCTTGAGTTGCGTGAAATCGCGCATGTCGGCCGCGTACATCGCCTGCAATGCGCGTGCGCGTCCGCGCGTTTCCAATCGTTCCTGATAGTCGCGACGCTTGCGCTGTTTTCTGCCGGCAACACCTGGCAGAATCGGTTCCTGCACAGGTGTGTCCCAGAATGCGTCGTCGCGCAGGCTTGGTAATTCGGCCATTACTGTTCTTCCGGTTCGAGCTGATCGAGCACTTCCATCAGCTCGAGCGCGGCCAGTGCCGCGTCCCATCCCTTGTTGCCATGTTCGCCGCCAGCACGCGCAACGGCTTGCTCCATGTTATCGGTCGTGAGCAAACCAAGCGTAACCGGTGCATCAAAATCCCGTGAAGCGTCCATCAATCCGCGCGCGGTTTCACCGGCGACAAAATCGAAGTGCGGCGTGCCGCCACGAATAACGGCGCCGAGTGCAACAACACCATCGTAACGGCCGGTGCCCAGTGCCTTGCGAACCGCAATCGGCAACTCCCACGCACCCGGAACCCAAATGACATCGATGTCATCAAAGTTCACGCCGTGACGCGTCAGTGCATCCAACGCGCCCTCGGACAACGGACGCGTAATGTTTTCGTTGAAGCGACTGACCACGATTGCCAGACGACGTCCTTCCCCGCGGGGACTTCCAGTTATTTCAGCCATCAGATTGCAAACAAGTGCCCCAGTTTGGTGCGTTTGGTATCGAGGTATGACGCGTTGTCATCGGTCGATGGTGCTTCGAGCGGAACACGATCGGACACAACGAGACCGTAACCGTCGAGACCAACCAGCTTCTTCGGATTGTTGGTCAACACGCGAATGCTGTGCACGCCAATGTCGAGCAGAATCTGCGCGCCAATGCCGTAGTTTCGCAGATCGTCCTT
The DNA here is from genome assembly GCA_039930585.1 of Gemmatimonadaceae bacterium. GTDB lineage: Bacteria > Gemmatimonadota > Gemmatimonadetes > Gemmatimonadales > Gemmatimonadaceae > Gemmatimonas. The sequence continues at coordinate 6,713 of JBDTTO010000090.1, read as the reverse complement.
GAAGCCAAGTTTGTTGTTTGCTTCGACCGTATCCGCGCCTTTGTCCTGTAGCTCGTATGCCTTGAGTTTATTGAGCAGACCAATGCCCCGTCCTTCCTGATCGAGGTACACGATAACACCGCGCCCTTCGCGCTGAATGAGTTTCATGGCTTGATCAAACTGCCAGCCGCAGTCGCAACGCTTCGAGTGAAACACGTCACCCGTCAGACATTTGGAGTGCATGCGCACCAACACGCCCTCGCCGCCTTTCACATCGCCGTACACGAGACCGACATGTTCGCGCGCGTCCACGTCGTTCTTGTAGCCGATGATACGCCATTTGCCAAACTCGGTTGGCAAGTTGGCTTCGGCAACGCGATGCACGAGACGTTCGTTTTGCAAGCGATGCGCAACGAGCTGCGCGATCGTGATAAACGCAATGCCATGTTCGGCCGCGAATACTTCGAGCTGTGGGCGACGCGCGGTTGTTCCGTCCTTGTTGAGGACTTCGACAATCACGCCCGCCGGCTGCAATCCCGCGAGACGCGCGAGATCAACCGCCGCTTCGGTATGCCCAACTCGTTGCAACACGCCACCGTCACGCGCACGCAACGGATGAATGTGTCCGGGCACGCGCAAATCGCTGCGCGTGGACGACGGATCAACCGCAATCTGAATGGTTTTCGCGCGATCGCTCGCGCTGATACCGGTGGTCACGCCGTATTTCGCAGCGCCATCGATGCTCACGGTAAACGCCGTGCTCATGGATTCGGTGTTGTCATCCGTCTGCGGAGAGAGACCAAGGTGATCGGCGCGTTCGTTGGTAATGGCGAGGCAGATCATGCCCTTCGCCTCCAGCATGAAGTTCACCATTTCCGGCGTGATCTTCTCGGCCGCACAAATCAAATCACCTTCGTTTTCACGATCTTCGTCATCAGCAACGAGTACAAACTTTCCGGCTGCAAGGTCTGCGAGCGCGCGTTCTATGGTATCAAAAGCCATCTGCTTCTCCGTAGTTCCTGAGTTGCTCAACTGACCGAATCTCCCAACGCCATCAATCGGGGCGCGAGAAGACGTTCGACATGTTTTGCGAGTACATCGGCCTCCACGTGCACTTGGTCACCCACACGCAAGTCGCCCAGCGTGGTGTGACCAAGCGTGTATTCAATGAGCGACAACTGCACGCCGTTGTCGTCCAGCAACGCATTCACCGTGAGGCTCACGCCATCCACAGTGATAGATCCGTGTGCGACCATGAGTGCCGCGATGTTTGTCGGCAACGCGAGGTCGATAAGTCGCGCATCATCGCGAGTTGTGACCGCGCGAACCGGCACCTTCGTGTCCACATGGCCGAGTACCAGATGTCCGCCCAATCGATCACCGAGCCGCACGGCGCGCTCGAGGTTCACTCGTCGGCCCACGTGCCACGAGCTGATCGTTGTCCGATCGAGCGTGGTGACTACAGCGGCCACAGTAAACCAGCCCTGACCGGCCTGATCCACACCACACGTACGCACGGTGAGGCACGCGCCGTTGACCGCAATGCTTTCACCCAGCACGAGATCCGTGTAACGGCACGAAATCAGCAGCTCCCGCCCCGCGTCGGATCCGATGACCTGCGTGATGGTGCCTATGTCGTCAACGAGTCCAGTAAACATCCCGGAAATCAGCCAGTGGAAACAGCGTACGTAGTCATGAGATCGGCGCCAAACGCCCGACGCGAAATGATTCGCAGGCGAGGTGCGGAGAGCGCCCGCTGGGACGCCACGCCGCTGAACGCGTTGATCGCATCCCGGCCCAGAATGACCGGAGCCTGAATGATAATCAGGCGGTCTACCAGACTGGCGGCCATGAGCGCAGAAGCCACGACCGCGCCACCCTCGACCAGCAGATGGCGGATGCCCTTTTCCCGGAGCGCAATCAATCCCGCCTCGATGTCGTGCGCCCGAACCACATCCACGCCGGCCGCCGCCAACGCCGCCTCTCGGCTCGCCGATCGCCCGGCCGCCAGAATGATGAGGGGGTTCTGGCTGACGCCTTTTACCAGCTGGCTATCGAGGGGGAGGCGTGCGGCGCGGTCGAAGACCACGCGCGTAGGCGTCACCCGTGGGGCCGGGGCGTCACGCACCGTAAGCAGGGGATCGTCCGCGAGCGCCGTACCAATGCCGATTCCGATGGCGTCAGCCCGGGCACGCATGAAATGGACGGCCTTGCGCGCCCGGGGTCCCGTTAGCCAGCCGCGCTCACGCGAGGCATCAACGACGGCGCCATCCAGTGACAGCGCCAATTTGAGTGTGACCCAGGGTCGCGTCGCGCCACGCGCCGCAAACAGAAACGGCTGATTGAGTTCGGTGGACTGCTCCACCAACACGCCGCTTTCGACCTCGATTCCGGCAGCACGCAACGCCGCGGCACCGCCCTGCGCAATTGGATTGGGATCGTCAATCGCATACACAACACGTTTGATGCCGGACGCGATAATTGCGTTGACACAGGGCGGCGTGTTGCCTGTGTGATTGCATGGTTCGAGCGTGACGTAGAGTGTCGCGCCGCGCGCGTTTTCACCGGCCGCTTTGAGGGCGACAACTTCGGCGTGATCGGTGCCGTACGTCGCATGCCATCCTTCACCAATAATGCGCGAATCTTTTACAACAACCGCGCCCACCATTGGGTTGGGCGCGACATTGCCGGCACCGCGTTCAGCAAGCGCCAGTTCACGCCGCATGTAACGCACATCGGGTGACGCGCGGCCTTCGCCTACCGACACGTCACGCTGCGGGTGATCACCCTTCGCATCATGGACGGAAGGTGAAGCCAAGTGAGTAGTAGCGATACTTGTCGTTCGCCTTGTGGCCGTCAAACGTGTTGAACGTGTCCTGATCTTTGCCGGCGCTTGACCAACCCATTTCGCCCACCAACTGCGCCTTGGGAAGACCCAGCGAAAGATTTACGAACGCGGTGTTCCGCGTGGTTTTCTGACGTGCTCCGGGCACGGTGACTGCGACACGGCCAACTGGTGCCGGGTCGTTGAGCACTGCTTTGAACAAACTCTTTGCATCAATGTCGTCGCGTCCAAAACCGCCGGCGACGCCGAGAAACTTGTAATGTTTTCCGGCAACGACGCGCAGCGCTTTTGTATCGATCGAAGCGTCCGTAACCGTAAGCGTGTCGTTGTCTGGCGTGTAGAAAATGTTGGTGGTCGGCAATTTGCGGGCGCGATAACTGACGCTGAGCCCGGGCATTGCCGCGGATTCCTGAATGACGCCGACGCGCAATCCGTAACCGAGCGCGAAACCGCTGCCGGGGGATTTGATCGCGACAGTTCCTTTGTTCACATCAGGCACGTACGTGATGCTGATGAGCAAATCGATGCCACCAACGTTCGTTAATCCAACCGGCTTGCCTTTGTATAACCCTGTTGCAACGTCAACCGTTGGAATCGGAATGGGTGCACGTTGTGCGCCAAAATTGCTTGAGACCACGCTGCCGTCAGTCGCAATGGTGACGTCCTTCGAAGGGACAAAACCATCCACCACAGTCGCTCGCACCGTGAACGATGCTTTGCTCGGTCCACCAAGCGCGCCACCTTCGCCCAACACGGTGTTTCCACCTGCCAATGCAACGCCAACCTGCGGTGCCAGAAAGCGAAACAGATCGACAACTTTTTGACAGGCGTCGAGTGTGCGAACCGTCGGACCAGGTGTCACCGTACATCCTGGAGCCTGAGTTTGCGCGCCAGCCGATGAGGCGGACGTCAGTGCAAACGCAAATCCGAGTGCGGACGCAGTCATCAGGCGAGACGCGTTCAATCGCATCAGAACACCTCTCCGTCGATGCGTACAACACCGGTACCGGGTGCAACCTTACCCAACTCCCACGCGGCAATGTTGCACGCATTGGCACGTGCAATCAGTCGCGAGACTTCGCTTTGCGGAGCAATCAGCACCATACCCACTCCCATGTTGAAGGCCCGGAACATCTCGGCCTGTGAGACGACACCAGCGTACTGCAATACCTGAAACTCTGTCGGAATGGTCCAGGTGCTTGCATCGACAATGGCATCGAGATGGGACGGGAGCGCACGATTCAGATTGCCGGGCAAACCACCGCCGGTAATGTGCGCCATGGCGTGAATGCCATCGAGCACGGGGCGAAGCGCGGTGAGGTACGACCGATGCACTTTGAGCAACACATCCGCCACCGAGCTTCCGGCAATGTCCGGGAATGCATCGTGGCTGGTGAGATTCAAACGTTCAGAAACAATTCGGCGTGCGAGCGAATAACCGTTGGTGTGCAAGCCGTTGCTGGCCAACGCCACAAGTGCATCGCCGTCCTGCACGCGCGCACTGCCCAGCACACGATCTTCCTCGACAATGCCGACAATGAAGCCGGCGAGATCGTAATCCGGTGGTGTGTAGACGCCCGGCATTTCTGCCGTCTCACCACCAATCAACGCACACGCATTCTCCCGGCAACCGGCTGCGACGCCCGCAACAACACCTTCGACGACTGACGGAATCAGTTTGCCAAACGCCACGTAGTCGAGAAAAAACAGTGGTTCGGCACCCTGCACGAGAATGTCATTCGTGCAGTGATTGACCAGGCAATGACCAATCGTGTCGTGTCGATCGGCTTCGATCGCGACTTTGATTTTCGTGCCCACACCGTCGGCGCTCGCCACCATCAACGCTGATTGGTAACCCGACGGAATCTTGAACATGCCGCCAAAGCCACCAAACGCACCGCGGGTTCCGGCCGTGAACGTCGATTCAACCAGACGTTTCAAACGATTTTTCGCTTCTTCACCGGCGTCGATATCAACGCCGGCGCTGCGATAGTCCATCGGTGACTGGTTGGAACCGTTGCTCACTTCGCGTTCTCCGCGCGCAGGGCTGCCGGCATATCTTCATCGAACGAAACGAGTTTGCGGAACTCCGCCACGCGCGCATCAATGTCTTTGCGCGTGATTTCGAGCAATCGCTCGTTGGAAAATTTCTCGACGGCAAACGAACCCATCGCCGAACCCATCACGACGGCGCGACGCATGGACGCTTCGCTCAAATCGTTGGTTGCGGCGAGATAGCCAATGAATCCACCCGCAAACGAATCACCGGCGCCGGTTGGATCGAACACCGACTCCAGTGGATACGCTGGCGCAAAAAACACGCTGTCCTTCGTGAACATGAATGCGCCGTGTTCACCTTTCTTGATCAACACAAATTTCGGACCGCGATCGAGAATCCACTTCGCGCCCTTGACCAGATTGCTCTCGTTGGTGAGTTGACGAACTTCGCCGTCGTTCAACGTGACGAGATCAACATGTTTGAGCAGCTCCAGCAATTCCGGACGACGACTTTCAATCCAGAAATTCATCGTGTCGCACGCGACAAGCTTTGGCTTGTTGACCTGCTCTAGCACCTGCAGTTGCAAACGCGGATCGATGTTTGCGAGAAACACAAACGGCGCGTCGCGGAACTGCTCCGGAATTTGAGGGCGGAAATTCGAAAACACACCGAGATGAGTTTCGAGTGTTTCGGCCGAATTCAAATCGTGGCGATATCGACCACGCCAGCGAAAGCTCGTGCCTTCGGCTTTTTCAAGTCCTGCGAGATCAACACCGCGCGCTTCGAGCGGCGCCAGTTTCTGCAGCGGATAATCGCTGCCAACAACACCAACGAGTTGCACTTTGGTGAAATGCGACGCCGATGATGAGAAGTAGGTTCCCGATCCACCGATCGCATCTTCCACTTTGCCGAACGGCGTTTCGACCGAATCAAGCGCGACGGATCCGACAACGAGTACCGGCGACGCGCCGGCTGGAAAACTTGACGAACCAGCAGCTGCGGTCACATGCGCTCCGGCGCAGAAAGTCCAAGTAGGCGCAAACCGCCGGCAAGGCCGAGTTGCGTGGCGCGCGCGAGTACGAGTCGGGCGCGTGTGATGTCTTCGGGTTCATCAAGCACGTGATGCTTGTGATACCAGGTGTGTGCGGCGCCCGCGGTTTCCAACAACCATGTGGCAACGCGATGTGGTTCCAACGTTTCGGCCGACTGCTGCACGACGCGCGGGAAATCCAGCAACATCTTGATCAACTCCTGCTCGGCCTCTTTGTCGAGTACGTCAAGATTGACGCCTTCGCCGGTGATGGTTGTCGCATCGACTTCGCCGCTGCGGAAAATGCCGCTCATGCGCGCATGCGCCATCTGCACGTAGTACACGGGATTTTCTTCGGACTGCGAACGCGCCACGTCGATGTTGAAGACGAGCTGCGAATCACCGCGACGCATCAGGAAGAAATAGCGCACCGCATCGCGACCGACTTCGTCAATGAGATCGCGCACCGTCACGTATGCACCAGCGCGTTTGGAAATTTTCATTTCCTCGCCGCCTTTCATGACCGTGACCATCTGATGCAGCGCGTATTCGGGGTAGCCCTTGGGCACGCCCATTTCCATCGCCTGCAATCCGGCGCGCACACGCGTCACGGTGCTGTGATGGTCCGCGCCCTGCACGTTGATCGCGCGCTTGAAACCACGTTCCCACTTGGTCACGTGATACGCGACATCAGGCACGAAGTAGGTGTAGTCGCCGCCTTTGGCCGCGCTCTTTTTCATCACGCGATCCTTGTCATCACCAAATTCGGTGGTGCGCAGGAACAGCGCGCCTTCTTCTTCGTACGTGTGTCCCGAGCCTTTCAGTGCTTCAACTGTTTTTGCGACGAGTCCGTCGGAATA
>JBDTTO010000089.1:0-8682 GCA_039930585.1 Gemmatimonadaceae bacterium | reverse complement strand
TTGCAATCGGCAACGCTGTGAAGCATCTGGACTCGTGGTTGCACATCATCGGGTATGCAGGCGGCTACGCGGCCGGAACGTTTGTTGGCATCACGATTGAGCGCGTCCTGGCGTATGGCCTGGCCGTGGTTCGTGTGGTGTCGCAGCACGGTGGCGTGGAGATCGCGCACGCACTACGCGATCGTGGTTACGGCGTTACGGAAATTGCAGGCTTTGGGCGCGAAGGCACCGTCGAAATTCTTGAATCCGCGGTGCAGCGCCAACATCTGGATGAAGTGTTGGAGATGATCGACAAGTGGGATGCGAATGCGTTTGTCACCATCGCCGAACCCAAAGTGCTGCGCGGCGGAAGTATCGTCAGGCGAGATCCAACCGCCGCCGCTTTCCTGCCATCACTACCGCTCCGGTCGCCGCGATCGCGAGACCAATAACCTGGGCCAGTGTGAGGCCGGCAATCATTCGGTCGTCCTTCGCGCGAAAGAATTCGACAATGAATCGTTCGACACCAGCGACAACGCAGTAAAGACCAAACAACCAGCCTTCGGCATTCTGGTGTTTGCGATTGCGCCACAAAATCATAAACATGATGAAACCCATCACGACTTCATAAATCTGCGTGGGATGCACCGCGATGACCGACAACGGATCGGTGCTGTCGGGAAATTTCACGCCAAATTGCTGCGTCATGTTCAATGCAGTTGATGCTGGCGCTCCCTCTGGAAAACGTACGGCAAATGGGCCTGACCACGGTCGGCCGTAATCATCACCCACAGCCCAGCAGCCCGTTCTGCCAATGGCATAACCGGCGGCAATTGCTAGCCCGGATACATCCGCAATGCGCAGAAAGTTGAGTTTCTTCCAACGGATCGTGAGCCAGCACAACAACACCGCACCCATGAATCCGCCCCAGAACACAAAACCGCCGCGACTGAAAACCGAATGCAGGTCGCCGGTGAGAATTGCGTAGTACAGTTTCGCGCCAATGACCGTGCCAAGCAGCGCGGCAATGATCAGATCGGGAATCGCATTCGCTTCGTCATCATGTCCGCGTCTCCACAGCTCGCGCTGACAAATGATTTGCGATATGACAAACGACAACAAAACCGCCAATCCAAATCCCGTGATTTCGGGCAGTGATCCGAATTTCAGAACTGTCGGATGATGAAGAATGCCTTGCGGGTTCATGCCGGAAACTGATGGAGGGACATTAGAAAAGCCCGGGAATGGGCAATGTGGCCTGTGCAGTAAGACTGAGGGCCGCACGCTCGCCAGCCGTGAGGCGAAACATACCTGCCGCTGCAATCATGGCCGCATTGTCGGTGGCCAGACGTGGCGATGGTGCATACACCACTGCTCCTCTCGCCGAGAACTTCTGACGCATCGCGTGCTGCAGTGCCGAGTTGCAGGAGACGCCGCCGCCGAGTATGACGCGTTTGCGTTTGAATGCGCGAGCCGCCCGTTCGGTTTTTTCAACCAGCGTTTCGATCATCGAATCCTGGAACGCGCGCGCGAGCGCGGCCCGTTCTGCGCTGACATCGCCACCAGCCGCTTCGATTCCACGCACAGCAGTCAGCACAGCCGTCTTGAGACCGCTGAACGAGAGGTCATAATAGTCTGGATCACCCGGCACCGACGTTGACCGCAGCATCGGCCGGGAAAAGCGATACGACGATTTGTCGACAGTCCGTGCAAGCTCTTCAAGCGGCCGACCACCCGGATAGGGAAGGCCTAACAACTTTGCCACTTTATCGAAGGCTTCGCCGGCGGCGTCGTCACGCGTTTGCCCCAACAGCTGATATTTGCCCCACTCCGGAACGTCAAGCAGGAGCGTGTGTCCCCCACTCACCAGCAGCGCTGTAAACGGCGGCGCTGCGTCGCGATGCTCGAGCAGAGTGGCAAACAGATGCCCTTCAAGATGATGCACCGGTACAACGGGAATGTCGCGCGCAAACCCCAGCGCCTTTGCATAACTCACACCCACCAGCAGCGCACCAACGAGGCCTGGCGCGTGCGTGACCGCGATCGCATCAATGTCATCGACCGTCACGTTTGCATCGCGCAGCGCGGCCGCCACCGTCGGCACGATGCCCGTTAAATGGGCCCGACTCGCAATTTCGGGCACAACTCCGCCAAACAGAGCGTGTACGTCCTGCGACAGAATGACCAGCGACCGCAATTGCGGGTCGGTGATATCTCCGTCAATCACCGCTGCCGACGTCTCGTCGCACGATGTTTCAATTCCGAGAATGCGCATGATAAATACCGCGAGCTATCGCGGCGGACGGCGCACGGGAACGGAATCGCGCTTGAGCGGGAGCGCAGAATCACGCTTGATCACCGTCGCGGACGCAATGCTGTCGGACACGAGTTTCGCGCGTGCGATGGAGTCGAGCACGGTATCAGGTTGAATTGCGTCACGCGTACTGTCCAGCCGATGGTCCGGGTTTAAAAGGTCTTGCACCATCGGATCGCCATTCCGGCGCCGCAAACGAAATGTCAGCAACCGCGGCCGCAAATCGCGAATGGTAACGTCGGTTCCGGTCGGCAAGTCGAGATCCTGCGCCCGCAGTTCGATACGCACGCTGTCGCGGTCATCTTCGGTAATGGCGCGCTGCAATGTTGGTGGCGATGAAATCAGCTTGAACAAATCGCGACGTCGTCCAACCACATAGGCGCGCACAGTCGGCGGCGCCTCGGCCAGCGTTACGGTGCTGTCGAGATCGAGTGCAATACGCACAGACACCCATTCGGCCGTAGTTTCTTCGGCGCTCACGATCAGCCACAGTGAGCCCGCCAACAAAAGCGCGACAGTCGCCCGGCCCAACTCAGGACCGTATTTCACACAACTGAAGGGCAAACGCGCGAGCGCTTACTGAACAAACGATTCGTGACAACGATGATCAATGCGCTTCCGCCAGGAGTTGATCGATCAGTTTTCGATTGGCCGACGAATTCCAGTCGTCCGGGCCGATCCATTTTTTGTGGATCACACCATCACGCGAGATGATGAATGAGTAAGGCCAACCGTAAATCTGATACTGCTTATGCACGTTGCTCAGCGAATCGTACAGAATATCGAACGTCAGCCCGTACTCTTTCGCGAAGTCGCGAATTGATTGTGACATTCCAGGAAGATCCGTGCTGACCGCAACGATCTTGAGCCCCTTCGGCTGATAGTCCTTGTATAACTTCTCGATGCTGGGCATTTCTTCGCGGCACGGAGCGCAGGTGGTCGCCCATACGTTCAACAGCACAACTTCACCCTTGTAATCGTTCAGCGTTTTTATCATCGGCTTTTCGTCGATGGTGACACCGGCGAACACTGGTGCTTTGCTCCCAACTGTTACCGGCGTCAATTCCTCGCCGAGAAAGTGGGAGGCCGTTGCGGCTCCGCCAGCCATCAGTGCCACAACTGCCGCCACGATTATCCACTGCTGTTTTGCTGTCATGTTGTCACCGAGCAAAGCCCGCGCAGCAACGCGATTTCCACCGGCGGATTTTGCGCCGAAAAAATTGCATTGCCCGCAACGAAGGTGTCAGCACCCGCGCGCCAGCACTTGCTGATTGTATCGCGTGAGATGCCGCCGTCCACTTCCAGTGCTGCTGTGCTGCCAACCGCCTGAAGCATCGCGCGCGCACGGCTGATCTTGTCGAGACTGTAATCGATGAACTTCTGTCCGCCGAAACCAGGATTCACGGACATGATCAACAGCAAGTCGAGCAGGTGCGCGACTTCACGCAGCGACTCCACCGGCGTTGCTGGGTTGAGCGCCACGCCCGCCTGCGCGCCAAGTTCGCGAATGGCATTCAGCTGACGATCGAGATGTGGGGCGGCTTCCTGGTGAATCGTGATCACGTTGGCGCCGGCCTTCACGTAATCGTCGAAATAATTCTCCGGTTCCACAACCATGAGATGCACATCGATTGGCAGTGGCGTGTATCGCTTCACGGTTTCGATGATTTTCACGCCGTACGAAAGATTCGGCACGAAACGGCCGTCCATCACGTCAACGTGAATCCAGTCCGCGCCTGCGGCTTCGCACATCGCGAGATCTTCGGCGAGCTTGCCAAAATCGGCGCTCAGAATGGATGGAGCTATACGAACAGTCATGAAACGTTGGTGAGTGCTAAGTAAGTCGTTAAAACTGCGGCGGATTGGTCAGCGAATCGGGGCGTCCTTTGCCGTCGCTCAAAATCAGACTGATTGACGCGGGCAACGGAACGGCCTCGCCCGGAACGGGAAACGTTGCAACGACAGTGCCCATTCGTTTCGAATCCGCTTTAAACGTTACCGACCCGACTGTAAAACCCGCGTGGACAATGGCGGCGCGCGCATCGCCTTCTTCCAAGTCAACCAACTGCGGTACAACAACGCCGTCCTTGGGCTTTTCGGTCTCTGGCTCAGCCGGTTCTTCCGTCGCATTCGCGGCGTTCTTCGGTTTACGCGTGCTGTCCGCAGCGCTATCCGTTGATACTACACCGGGCGGCTGCAGGTACCGTACACCGGCCGCTCCGGTCGCAAAACCAACAAGGATGCCAACAGCGATTCCAACGCCCGCGCGAATGAGCCACGTGCGCCCCGTTGTTGTGCCAGTGCTTCTGCGACGTGCCATGGTTACGCGCTCCGGCGCAGACGCGCAGCAAACGCACCATCAACACCATGCAGCTGCGGAAGTACTCGCAACCGCCCATTGTCCAGAACTTCTGGCGCAACTGATCCGGCTGGCGGTGGTTCAAGCGTGAACTCGGGGTTGGCCAAAAGGAACGCATCAACTTGCATATCGTTTTCTTCGGGCTCCATTGAACACGTGCTGTACACGAGCAATCCACCGGGTTTCACAACCGCTGCGGCCGCGCGCAGAATACCACGCTGCAGCGCGCCCATCACCGCGAGATCGGAAACTTTGAGACGCCAGCGCGCATCTGGATGACGCCGCAGCGTTCCCGTACCCGTGCACGGCACATCAACGAGCACAACATCAACGGGTTTGATCGCCGGTTTTGTTGCATCCGCGACAACAGCCAACACGTTCTGCGCATCAACGCGACCAATTCCCAGAATCATGCGATCTACGCGAACGGCTTGCCGATCACACGCAATCACAACTCTTGCGTTGCGCGACATCTCGAGCGCTTTGCCGCCGGGCGCCGCGCACAAATCGGCAACAACTGATCCAGTCGGCACGGCTGCATAACGCGCAACCAGCGTTGCGCCCGGGTCCTGTACGAAAAACAATCCCTGCTTGAATGCGCCGAGTTCCGTGAGTGCAACGCCGGATCCCAACTGCAGTGAATCGGGCACCAACGGAATTTCCTGCACACTTACGCCAGCGCCTTCCAGCATTGCTTCCAACTGTTCGCGCACCACACCAAACGGGCGCACGATGATTGGTGCTTCCGCGTTGTTGGCGACCAACAGCTTGACCACATCCTCCTCGCTCCAACGCTGCATCCAGCGCGCAACCAACCAACGCGGATGTGAGTAGCGCTGCGCAATCGCTTCGATGTTGTCCGCGGGAACTGGCGGTTCAAGCTCATCGCGCTCGCGATCAACGCGTCGCAGCACTGCATTCGCGAGTTTGCTGGCGCCAATGCCGTGTCGGCGCTTTGTCAGCTCGACCGATTGCCCAATTGCGGCATACGGCGGAACGCTGCCCATGAACAGCAGCTGGTATGTGCCGAGTCGCAGTAGGTCGGTGACGTCGGCATCAAGGCGCGCGAGTCCGCCGCGAATGCGCACAGCAAGCACGGCATCCAGCCATCCGCGAACGCGCAACATGCCCCACACCAACTCCTGAATCCATCGACGGTCGCGCGCATCAAGTCCTTCAATGCGTTTTTCGAACGCTGGCTCCAACATCATGCCGGCGCGCAAATCGGAGAGAATAAGCGCAGCCGCCGTGCGAGGTTCAGTAACCCCGCCTGGTTTGAGTCCCGGAATGTGTTTTCCGCGCTTGGAGTCTTCGACCGGCGTCATGAGTGAAAGATAGTCACCCCGCCACGTGGTCGCGCTGGCTCAATCAGCCCTGATTCGTACCGCTGAACGAATCGCCCACGTTGATGCCGCGCCCACGACTCCAGGCCTGCGGTGAGAGCCGAGGTTTGCCTGACGGCTGGACTTCCTTCACGCGCACGGCGCCTATGCCGCAGCGGACAGTCATGCCATCGGCGTCAATGCTGCGGACGGTGCCCGGCGACGAGCGATCAAGCGCTTCGTCGGAGGAAGTGTCGCTGATGACCGCGGCTCCAAAACACTTCACGTCGAGGCCGTTCAAGGTCGCGAATGCACCGGGCCGCGGATCGAATGCGCGAATCGAACGAGAGACCATTTCAGCAGGTTCCGACCAATCGAGACGGGCAAGATCGCGTGTGATTTTTGCCGCATACGTGGCCTGACTGTCATCCTGCGCAATTGGATGCGCTGCTCCCGCTTCGACGAGCGCCAGCGCTTGCACGATGGCCAACGCACCCAGTTCGGCCATGCGGTCATGCAGCTCGCCGTATGTCTCGTCAGGTTCGATGTTTGTACGTACCACGTGCAGCATTGCCCCAGCGTCGAGCGCCGGGACCATCTGCATGATCGTAATGCCGGTTTCCGAATGTCCCTGCAGAATCGACGCCTGAATGGGCGCCGCACCGCGCAGCGCCGGCAGCAACGAACCATGAATGTTGATGGTGCCCAACCTCGGCATTTCAATCACGACGCGCGGCAAAATGTGGCCGTACGCAACAACGATGGACAGTTCGGGGCGAAGTGCGCTCATCTCCGCCATGAAGGCTTCGCCGCGCGGCTTTTCCGGTTGCAGCACGGGCAAACCTTCTTCGAGCGCGACGACCTTTACTGGCGACGGATCAAGCTGCGAACGCGAACGTCCGCGCGGCTTGTCGGGTTGCGTGACAACGCCAATCACATCGTGCCCTTCACCCAGCAGCGCGCGCAGCGAGGGCACGGCAAAATCGGGAGTGCCCCAGAATAACAACCGCATCAGTCGCTATTTCCCGGTCGTTGAATCGTCAGCTACGTCGCGAATAATGGGAACGGGATGCGCTTCACGCACGCGTTCCTTTTTCGGTGCTTTTTCCTTGGGCAAATCACCAACCGGAATCACGCGAATCAACTTAGGATACTGATCCTTCTCGTCATCCCAATCGCGCATCGCGCGACGTTTCTTGAGAATGCTGAGCCGGTCGACAAACATCTTGCCGTGCAGATGATCCAACTCGTGCTGCAGACAACGCGACAGCAACTCCGAGGCGTCAACTTCGTACAGCTTTCCGTCGGCGTCTTGCGCGCGCATAACTACGCGGTTCGCGCGATCGACATCGGCGAACACTTCGGGAATTGACAGGCAACCTTCTTCGCCTTTCTGCAATCCTTCGCGAAGAATGATTTCAGGATTGAACACAACGAGTTGAATGTCATCAACTTCGGCAACGAACAGTCTCTCGCGACGCCCAACTTGCGGAGCCGCGAGGCCAATCCCGTTGGCGGCATGCATGGTTTCAAACATGTCGTCGGCCAGACGACGCAGCTCGGGAGTGAACTGCGTTACACGTTCTGTTTCCTGGCGCAGAATGGGCGACCCCAGGACATGGATATCAAGCAACGACATTGGACGATTCGATCTTCAGGAGTCGACGAGAGAAACCGGAATTAAACAGAAATCAGGACGCTGTTGACGTCGAAGACGACGTAGTGACCTGCGCGATGCGGCCACGTTCCACAATCAATCGTGAATCGCCGCTCTTGATCGTTACGCGATCGCCCATGCCGGAAACAACAGTTCCGTCTTTCGCCTTGGTCGCCGGAGCGATGAACATGACTTCACCAACGACACCACCGTTCGTGACGATTTCGTCGCCCTTCTTGAGGTTGGCGACCATGTCCTGATGAATTTTCTTCTGCTTCTGTTGCGGACGCAGCAACACGAAATAGAAGATTGCAAAAATGGCACCATACATGAACACCATCTGCGGAATGCCACCGGCGGCAGCAGTTTCCAGAATGGCGAGAGTAGCGAAAACCGGGTGGGTCATGACGTAACCTTGCGGGAGTGATAACGGGCGAGCCATTGCTGGCTCCAGCCGCTGAAAGTGCCGCCCTCGATTTCGCGCCGAGCGTCGCGCATCAGGGCAACGAGGAAATGTACATTGTGAAGGCTGAGCAGGCGGAGTCCGAGCAGCTCCTCCGCCACAAACAGGTGCCGGATGTATGCCTTGGAAAAGCGCTGGCATGTGCTGCAATCGCACTCCTCATCCAGCGGCGAACCATCCTTCCGCCACTCGGCATTCTTGATATTGCGCCGACCCGTGTTGGTGAAAAAGGCGCCGGTCCGCCCCATGCGCGTGGGTGCGACGCAGTCAAATAAATCGACGCCGCGGGCCACGCCTTCCACGAGATCTTCGGGAAACCCTACGCCCATCAAGTAACGTGGCCGGTCGAGGGGAAGTTCTTCGTGGACGACGTCAAGCATGGCGTACATGTCGACCTTGGCCTCGCCGACTGACAGGCCACCAATGCCGATGCCGGGCCAGCGGTCCATGCTGCGAATGGCCTGAGCCGATTCGCGTCGCAAGCCTGCGTGAATACCGCCCTGCACGATCGGGAAGAGCGCCTGAATTGGTGTCGGCGCGGCCGGATCGTCGCGCAACAAAACGTGGAATTCGTCGCGGCAACGCGCG
>JBDTTO010000088.1:0-8695 GCA_039930585.1 Gemmatimonadaceae bacterium | reverse complement strand
GGCGTGCCGCCTACAGCGTCATCGTTGAATGCATACCAATTAGCCTGACGGAATGCGCGCGGGTCTGGCGCCGAGAATGCGCTAAAGTAAATGAAGTGATCCCACGCCAAGGTGCCGTCGCGCCGGATCGCGGAGCGCAATCCTTGCCACGATTCGTTATCCGCCCACGCGACCACATCTGCACGTGGCGCTCCCCAGTAATCACGCACGACGATTTGCGGCGCAGTGAGTTCATCGGAGCTTGACGTTCTGACGGCAGCACTGAATGCAGAAACGCCAGCGACGGATAAGGCGCGACTTGCCGGGTCAGGGCTGGTTGCTACAGGTACGGATTGCACACACGCACTCTGTCCGCCGACCATGGCGGCCAGCGCTACGGCGCGCAGACCAATCTTGATGAATGGGACAGGGCGATTCACGGCGCACACTCCGGCATTGGTGAAGTGTTGAATATTGCGCCTAAAGGCTTCCGGCGCGAGAGTGGAGGGTAGTAATTGTGTCGCACTCCCTTATTTGACTTACCCGATCAGTGACCGTCACATGAAGTTGTCCTCCGGAATTGCCGCGATGCTGCTGGCCCTTACGGCGAGCGCCAACGTCGGTTCGACAGCGGCAGCGCAAACACCGCCTCCGCCGCCTCCGGTCTCTCCAGTTGCGCCCCCAAAGCCAGAACAGCCGGGAACGCTTGTGACGGGCACGATCTACGACAGCTTGTCCAGCCGCCCGCTCGTTGGAGCCGTCGTCCAACTCGTGTCGGGCGACCCGGCCAACGCATTTGCCGGCACGATCTCTTCAGACGAAGCGGGCAGATACTCGTTCAAGGATGTGCCGGACGGTAAGTACTCGCTGGGCTTCTTCCACCCGCTTCTCGATTCGCTGGGCATGCAAGGAGTGGCGCGCGCTGTGTCAATTAATCGGCAAGGCGCCGTTCGCTTTGATCTCGCCGTACCGCCCGCTGCGCGCATGCGCGATGTGCTGTGCGGCCCCCGTACACCGGCGAGTACCGGTGGTGTTGCGATCGGCACCGTATTCAGTGCACAAAAGCGCTTACCGCTGAAGGACGTCAAAATCACGGGTCAATGGTTTGAAGTCTCGATCGGCGTGGGTGGCGTGTCACGTCGCAATCCTCGGCGCACGACAACGTCCGTCGACGGTGGTATGTTCGTGCTCTGCGACGTGCCAACGTCCGGTGCGATGTCGTTGATCGCGAGCAGCGGTGCTGACAGCACGGGCATTGTGGAAGTCGAAGTCCCGAAAGGTGGATTTCTGCGGAGTGATTTGTATCTCGGTTCCGCGACCGTTGCCGCGGCCGACAGCGTCTCAAAATCAGATACGCTTGCGTTGCGATCAAATGTGGTGCGCGTTGGCACGATGCGACTCACAGGTTCCGTGGTCGCGCTGGACGATGGCACGCCGCTGAACAATGCAGTAGTTGGAATTACAAACGGTCCGCAGACGCGCACGAATGATCGCGGGCAATGGACGATTACCAATGCGCCGCCGGGAAGTCAGTCACTGGAAGTGCGGGCCGTTGGCAAATATCCAGTTCGTCGAAACGTCAACGTGATCGATGGAACCGCACCCATTCGTGTCGCGATGACAAATTTCAAAACCGTGCTCGACACACTCAAAGTGACCGCGGGCTTGTCGGCATCGCTTGACTATCGGGACTTTGAAACCCGGCGCAGATCGCAGGGCATGGGACGCTTTTTTACGGCGGATGACATTCGCAAACGCAACGTTCTTGAGACGTCGGATCTGTTCAAGGCAATCCCCAACGTTGACGTGGTTACTCTCGGGCTTGGGCAGACCGTTTTTCAAATGAAAACGGCGTTTCGTGGTGAAACCTGCACGCCGACGATCGTGCTGAATGGAACCCAGATGAACAACATTTCAGCCGATGAACTGGATAACATGGTCCGCCCTGAACGCATTATCGGCATTGAAGTGTACACGGAATCGAACACCCCGGCGAAGTTTCAGAGCGGAATGAGTGGTTGCGGATCAATTGTCATCTGGCAGCGATACTAGCGCGCATACTTTGGACAAACCCGTAGGATAATTTCAGTGCGCTTTCATGTAGACGCGCGTGAGTTCGTCATCATGAAACGTCAGCGTGAAGTTGTCGAAGATTGACACACGGTTTGGCTTGCCGGAATTGCGAACGAAAATCACACTGGTGCCCTGTCCGCCGTACGTTCCAGTTTCATTCAACGTTTGCGTCGTAACCTGACCGTTCGTGGTAACGCGAACGTGACTGATTTGTGAGTATGTGCTGCCAGCGTACAAGGAAAGCACGTCGTCCAAAATTTCGGTTTTCACATTGTTGACCGTGGTCACGTACGGCAACGGTGCGCCGTTCACACTCTGTAGTGCGTAGTCGCCGCGCAGGGTTGGGTTGCCGACGTCATCGCCTCCACACGCGCTAATTGATGCAACGGCGAAAAGGAGCAGTGCGGCTTTCTGCAAAAGACTAGGCTTCATGTCGCGCCACATTCTCCCGCCCTTTGTACGCCAGGTATAACATGATTCCGCTGATCACCACGTGCGGAGCGTTCAGTCCAAGATTCTGCATGAACGGCTTCCGCTGCAAGATGCCAGTGATCAGGTAGATTGTGGCATCATAGGCGTAGTACCAGCCAAACGCAGTCAGTGCGAGGCGAGACATACGCGCTGACACCAGGCCGGCAATCAGAAACAGAATCGCACTGATGCCGTGCGTGACGTCGTCCAGCAGGCTGATAGTGTACAGGCCAAGCATTGTGTGCTCGCCGGATTGCATCGGCATGGCCATCGCGTCAGGATTGTGCACGTGTGGCTGGACGTTGAGTCCCGGGATGTAGCCGAGCGACACAACAACGGCAAAAAAGACCGAATAGGCAACCGCACTTATCCGAACCGTCTTATCTGATGGCATTGCGCAACTTCCTCAGGAAACAGAAACCGTCAAAGGCAAACCGGCCGAGCGCGGACGAAGCCGCAAAGGCTGCAGCGGCGAACGCGAAACGTCCGATGCTACGTCGGTTGACGCGAATCGGGAAGCGCCTTGGCGGATTTCTTCTGGCGGTCTTGGTGTTTGGCGTCGTTGTGAGCGTGACGTCGTACTCGCGCACGCCGGCCGTACTGGTTGGGACCAGCACCGACTCCAGTGTGCAGATCAATGAAGTCACTCGGCTATTTCCGGTGACGGTGTCGCGCGTGGTTACGCCGCATTCGGTCGACGAAATTTCGGCCGCAATCAAGTCAACGCCGGGGCCGATCTCGATTGGTGGCGGACGATACAGCATGGGCGGGCAGACGGCCACGCCCGATGGTGTGCAGCTCGACATGCGCGAGTTTCACGGTGTGGTGTCGATTGATACGGCGCAGCGCGTTGCGGTTGTGCGCAGCGGAACGCGCTGGCGCGAGCTGCAACAAATTCTTGATACGCTGGGGCTCGCGGTCAAGATCATGCAGACGTACAACACGTTTACGGTGGGTGGCGCGCTTTCGGTGAACGCACACGGACGGTACATCGGACAAGGGCCGCTGATTCGTTCGGTGCGCGAAATTACGCTGGTGCTGGCCGATGGCAGTGTAGTTACGGCAAGCCCAACGCAGAATCCGGAACTGTTTTTTGGTGCGGTCGGCGGTTACGGAGCGCTGGGTGTCATTGCACATGTCACATTGGATCTGGCCGTCAATTCGCGCATCAGGCGTGACGATGAAAAGTTGCCGGTGTCAGAATATCTGGCGTACTTCCGCAAGAATGTACGCGATGATTCGACGGTGATTTTCCATAACGCCGATGTGTATCCGCCGGCGTATGAAAAATTGCACGTGGTGTCGTATCGCAAGACGAATGATTCTGTCACCGTGGCTGACCGATTGTTGCCGCTCCAGCAAAATGATTTCCGTCATCGTGCCGCGTACTCGATGATGAGCAGTTGGCGAATGGGCAAGAAGATTCGCGAATACATTCTCGATCCGTATCTCTATCGCGATTCGCCGGTTACATGGCGCAATTACGAAGCGAGTTATGACGTCAGCGAACTGGAGCCGGATTCGCGCGACCGCGATACGTACGTGCTGCAGGAGTATTTCATTCCCGTTGACAGCCTGATGGCATTTGTACCGCGCATGCGGTCGGTGTTTCAGAAGTACAATGTCAACGTGGTGAACGTTTCCATTCGGCATGCCTTGCCGGATCCGGGTTCAAATCTCGCGTGGGCGCCGAACGAAGTGTTCGCGTTTGTTGTGTACTACAAACAACGCACTGGACCGGACGCACTGCGTGATGTGGCGCGCTGGACGCGCGATTTGATTGACCAGGTGATTGTGAGCGGCGGCCGCTACTATCTGCCGTATCAACCAGTTGCAACGCGTGCGCAGTTTGCACGCGCGTATCCCAATTCGAAGCTGCTGTTTGAGACCAAACGCAAAGTTGATCCCACTGGCAAGTTCACCAACGCACTATGGGATCTGTATCAACCCAATGCTGACGGAACACCTACGCTAGTCACAGCGTCGCACATGCCGGCGAACCTGTCAGCCGAGGCGCGCATCGTGCTTGATACCATCAAGGGTTATGCGCGAGAGGAAGGCGCTGACTATCTCACGCATCCCGAGTGGGACCTCGTGTACGGCAGCGAAGCGTATGCGCGCTGGCTTGAGCAGGGTAAACGGCCCAGTCAGTTCGCGTACATTGGCGCAGTCGGAACGTTCTGGCGTTCGTATCACGACACGTGGAAAGCGGCGACGACGCGATATTCGATTTCGACAGGCACACACGTGATGTTGTGCGTGATTGGCGTGAGCACTGCCGTCGAATACGGATTGAAAGGCATTTACGAAGGTACGTTGGGACGCTTGTTCGAACCGTATTCGCCAGCGGGCGGCACGGATGAAGAAAAGTATGCAGCCAAGGTGGCGCGTGATTACGCGACGCTCATTACGACGCGTGGGTGGTATGAGTTTTCGTTTGGTGGTGCGTTGCGCGGACTGTGGAAGGATGTTCCGAAGTCGGGGCCCGGTATGCTGCGGAAATGGGAACGGCGATTTGCGTTAAGTGGCGAATACATCATCAAAGCGGTATACGCGTCCGTGATTGGTGTCGGAACGTCGGCGGGATATACGCCGGATGTGCTCACGCGTTACGCCGTCGTTGCCGGATGGAATGATTCGCTGGCGACAACGCCGGTTCGGAACGAAGTCGCCCTCGTTACTCGTGACACGATTAAAACCGAAGGGGCCAAACCGCTCACATCGCGTTTTAAAAACGCGATGACGCTTGATCGCGGTTACACGCTCATTTCAGTCAATCGCTATGATCCGTATCGCGACGCATTGCTTGAACTTTCGGATCACGCGGGTCGCGTGCGCCTGGCTGAGCTGTCGGGGGCGGAGGTGGTGACGGTGAGTGGGACGGCGCCAACTGCGTGGCGTACAAGTGCGCGCACGTCAGTGATTGTCGCGTATGCGATGCCCGACGATTCAACGCGCACGCGAATGCTGCTCAAAGTTCCGGTTCGCGATTTGCTGGATGTGTTGGCGCGTATGCGAGCGGAAGGGCAGTTTCGCGTGGAGCATATTTACGACTATTAGGCGCAGCGCTCGTTGCACTCACTTCGCGAGCGCGCACACACCTTTGCCAACAAGCTGTTTTGATTTACTCTGCGTCCAGTTGAACTGATCGCTGGTATCGGGCACGGCGCCGCGTGCGCGTGCGAACTCTCGCATGCCCGCGGACAATCCCTCGGCGCCGGCCATGTAGGCGCCCTTGAACGACAAAATCTCGTTCCACTTTTGTGCATCAACAATTGAATCTCCGCCAAAGAACGTCCAGTTGGCGACGGCTCCGCTAAAATACGCGCGCTTGATGTTCGCATTGCCAACGGCAGCGCACGAAAAGTTCGTTCCCTGAAATCTCGCGCTATCCAGTTGAATGCCGCTCATGTCAGCGCCGGAAAGATCCGCGCGCGTGAAAATGGAATTGTGTCCTCGCGCGTCCTGCAGCGACGCGAATCGCATCGACGTGTTTTCGAATGAGGTGCCGTCTATCGCGGCGGAATCGAACACCGCGCTATCGAGGTGCGCTCCACGAAATGAAGCGCCCCCAAGTTGTGCGGAGCTGAAGCGCGCCCTCGATAAGCAAGCGCCGGCGAATGACGCCGATCGGAGGTCGAGACTGTCCAGCGCTGCGTCGCGCAAATCAAATTGGTCAAACTTGAGCGATCTGATGGCAGGTGGCGCGTCGGTCGAGAAGATACTGACGGCGGAGTTCACGGCGCGATGTGCGCGCGTACGTGGTGCGGCCTGCGACAGCTGAAATTGTCGAATGAGTGCAAGCGACTGGCTTACGTTGGCGCGTTGCAGGTATGCGTCGCCGGTCGGTGCCACTAACCAAGTGCGGCAACCGGCCGCGTCACCAAGCCGGCGCGCCTTGTCGCCGATGAACTGCATCAATCCGTTGATGGCAAATGGTTCGAGATCGCGAGCCAGTCCGAATGTGGTCAGCGAGTCCAGCGTCGCTTTGTTTTCCGTGGGCGTCTTCGCTTTGTGCAGGGAGCTGATGACCGACGCAATCGTATCGCGGCGATGTCGGCGATCATCCCGGATTTTGAGAAAAGTGTTGCCATACCAGGCGGTGAGCGCAGCAAAGATCGCCCACACGGCAAGGATGAAGGTCTTCGCTTTCGTGAACCGGCTGGGCGGCTTTGGCGCTGCGGCTTTCGGCGCCTCTGCTGCGGGCGCCTGTGCGAGCGCCTGTGCGGGCGCGTCCGGTCTCGCCGCTTCGGTTCTATTGGTGCGCGGCGTCTTTTTGCGATCAGACATTGGAAATTGGGTTCACGGAGCTGCTTTACCGATGGACGCGAACCACTGTATTCCCGGTCGCGAACGTGCACTCTCTGCCGAATATGTGCACGGAGCGCTACCGCAGCAATTTGAACGAAGAGCCACGAGGAAGATGAATCCTTCGGTTCATTGACGGTGCGTTTGAGAAATGATAGGGTGGCAAGTTCACTTGGCGTTGAAACATTGAGCTACCCGGGCATTATGCATTGCGCGCCTGCAAGCGTACGGAAACCGTTCATTCGTGTTCGCGACGCCAATTGGTCGGGAGTGCGCCGTCTCGTTGCGAACCTTGTGCGCGACGTGGGCGTCGGCGCACTCGTCATGCTCGTGAACACTGCGGTGTTCGCGCAGAGTCCGCGTGTGGGTTACGTGGACTCAATTGCTGGAGTCGATCCAACCACCACCTGTGCGCGCAACTACGCTGTTACCGCACCCACGCCGTCGATATCGCTCGTTCGCAAAGATGCCACCATCGCGCTGCAGCGTCGCGACAGCGCGGTATTAATGGACAAGTTGCGCGTGAACCGATTCGTTGACGTGCGCTTTCGCGTGGATGCGGAGCGCTTCGGGAATGGAATCTTCTATTTCGCACCGGAATTTGGTCGGTGCCCGGATGCCGCGACTGGTTTGCGAGCCGCCGGGCTTGCGCAGGCTGGCAGTGCGATCGGATCGTATCGGTTTTCATCCGTTACCGAACGCGTCGCCAACCGGAATGTCGATCGACTGCAGGTGTACGTCGAAAACGGAACGATGGTCGCGGAGTGGAATTCGGGACTGTTATCCGTGTTCGCATTGGGTCGCGAAATCCGTGACAAAGGCACTGTGTTTGCCGTGGTTGCGGATTCCGTCGCAAACCAGGCACTGCTGGTCGTGCGCGAAGGTGCCGTCACGATGCCAGGTGTCGCAAACTTTCAGGCGAACGCTGGAACTGCGTACACCTTTCAGCGTGGTACTGGCCGACCGCAGCAATTGAGTTTGAGTGAAGCGGCCATGACCGACCTTGTATATCACTCGAAAGTTATCTGGACGCAGACCAACCGCCCGGCATCAGGTGGCAGTCTCGGAAAAACGCTCAAAATTCTTGGTGGCGCAGCGGTGCTTGGTGGTGGCGGATATCTCATTTACCAGGCGGTAAACAAAGCGGACGCCAAGAAAAAATCGCACACGGGCAATGTCATCATCCATTTGCCGATATGAAATCGATTCGTGCTGCATTTCTCGTCGCGGTTTTTGGCGTGACCGCTTGCTCATCACTCGTTACGCCGGATAAAAAAACGGCGACAGGGTCCATCTCGCTTCGGCAATCAGGAGCGGCGAATTCTCTTCCGTTTACCGGACCGTACGTTTCCGTGCTTGATAGCATGCTTCTGACGGTCACCAGCGATCAGGAAGCAACGCCGCGTTTGATCGGGCGACATCTGAATTCGGGCGATACGTCATTCATACTTCCTGTGACGCTGCCCGCGGGTCAGGCCACGTTTGCGGTCAAGGTGCTCAGCAACAACCGTTCCCTATTGCAGAGCGGTCAAGCGTCGGCCGCAATTGACAAGGAGGGATTTTCTGTAGCCGTGCCGATTGTTGCGGGACGTGCGCTGATGGTCGCGCAGCCGGATGAGATCACGACATCCTTCAGAAATGCGCAAACGAATTACCGCACTGCCAAAGCGTACGTGTACAATCGTGGCAGTGTGAACATGAATTGGAGCGTCAAGACCGTTGATCCCGCATTCACGCAGGCGCCGTGTGCCGGAGGCCGAATTACGTTCTGCTTCAGCACACCGGCCGTCGGAGTTGCAAACACATTGAAACCCAACGGGATCGATAGCGTGCTATTCCAATTTCCGGATTCCGTCAGCAACAC
>JBDTTO010000087.1:0-8706 GCA_039930585.1 Gemmatimonadaceae bacterium | reverse complement strand
CGGCGTCCACGTCGTTTGAAGGCAGCGATGGACAGTCGCACGCGTATGCACCGTGGCCGACCAGCGCGGATGGGCTTCGCATCAGCTGGATGGAAAAAGCTGGCAAGAAGTTCGTGGCCGTACGAGTGGCTGACGCCATGAACGACGTCGTGCTGCAGAACGAACTCGTCATGGTGCCGGGCGAACATTACGGATTCGGCGTGAGACTGAGCGGCGAGCCGACGTTGGTCGAAGACAACATCGCCATCATGAAGCTGCTCGAAGACATTATCAAGAAGAATGTTGATCACAGCGAAGAGTTGTTGAGCATTCGCTCCTGGTTCAAGGCCGCCGCAAGCAAGAAGTAACGCTGAAACTGCAGCAGCCGAAACTGCAGTACATGCTCAACTGGATTCTGATACTCGGCGGCTGCGGGCTGGTTGCCGGAATCGCCGGGCCGATCAAGTTGAATCCGCAGTTTCAGATGGGGCCGTTGGTTGGTGTGTTTATAACCGGTCCGCTCGGATTAATTCTGGGCGTGGCCGGTTATTTCATTTCGCGCTGGTTGCACGTGCCGATGGCCACGCAATGGCGCGTCATCCTTGCGATGTCGGTGCTGCTGGTGACCGGCACGATTCTCTCATCGTTTCCCGGTTCTGAATTCAAGGCGTACATCATCAACAGTGTGGTGACGCAGTGTCGGCCAGTGAATGCGTTGCATGACGACCTGCTCATTCAGTGGCAGGAGCGCGTGGACAACATCAAGTCCACTGAGCCGAGGACCGGTTGGAAAGAGCAGATGTCGGCGACGCTGCAGTCGGCAAATGGCGTTGTAGTAGACGCGCGCATTTTACATCGCACAGAAATTCGCGAGCAACGAAAGCCCTGGAATCGCGGTACGTTGATTTCGGTTGATCGCACAAAGCCCGACGAAACGACATCGTATTTCGACGACAGCGTGGGTGCGTCGTGCGCGAAGTACGCCAGTGGAATGCAACTCGAAGCATACGTGAACTACGGTACGTCGAGCTATTCACCGCCCGATGAAAACTGGCCGCCCATAGTGGTTGATCGCATCGTCATGCACGGCCGCCTGTTTCCCGTGCCTACTGAATTTCGGCGATTTGCATGGGCGCCTTCGCGACAATAGCAGTGGCCGCAAGATCGCCGGTAACGTTCAGCGCGGTCGCAAATGTGTCAGGCAGTGCGTCGACCGCGATCAGAATGCCAATGCCTTCGATGGGCAAACCAATGGCCACAAACATTGGCGCCAGCATGATAAATGCGCCGCGCGGAATACCGGGAACACCAAAGGGCAGAAACACGCAGGTTGCTGCAATGATGGCAAGCTCGCGCGCGTGCAGCGGAACTCCATAAAACCAACCAACAAATAACGCCCCAACCGTCCACGAAACCGGGCTGGAAACTTTAAAGGTGGAGACAGCAAGCGGCAAAACAAAGCCGGTTAATTCAGGAGAGAGCTTGAGAGATTTTTCTGCACTCTCAACCAGAGCGGGTAGTGTGGCAATTGATGAACTCGAACTGAATGCAACAAGTTGTGGTGGCAACGCGGCGCGCAGGAATTGACGGATGCCAATGCGGCTGGCCAAACTCACCAGCACCGCCAGAATCAGCATTGCAACGATGCATAACACCGAATATGTGACAACGTAAAATCCAATGGCGCCGGCAACACTCGCGCCAACATGTACCGTAAGCGGAAGCACCATTGCAAACACGCCAATGGGTGCCAGCAGAATGACCCATCGCACCAGAATCAACATCGCATCGCCCAGTGCTTTGAAAAACGAAACGATCGGTGCGCGCGAAACTGGTGCCAATTGCGATGCAGCGGCCGCAAACAACAGCGTGAACAACACGAGTTGCAGCATGGCGCCGTTGGCCGCTGCCGAAACCGGGTTTGTCGGAATGAGACTGGTTAACCACGTGCTGAAGGTCTGCACCGTTCCATCAGACGCAATCTGACTGGCCGCTTCAGCAGCGCCGGCCGGCAATGTTTGCTGTGCACCACTGGCCGCAGGCAGCAGTGTGAACACGAAT
Source organism: Gemmatimonadaceae bacterium (assembly GCA_039930585.1). Classification (GTDB taxonomy): domain Bacteria; phylum Gemmatimonadota; class Gemmatimonadetes; order Gemmatimonadales; family Gemmatimonadaceae; genus Gemmatimonas. The sequence continues at coordinate 6,666 of JBDTTO010000087.1, read as the reverse complement.
GACGCAATCGGAATCATGATGGCCGACATTACCAGCATCAGCGCAAGAAACACGATCAGAGAACGTCCACCCAATCGCCCAATGGCCTTCACGTCTGCGGCTGATGCAACACCGGTAATCAGGAGCGATACCACCAACGGAATAACCGTCATGCGAATTGCGTTCACCCACAACGTGCCAACAGGCGCAATGCTGTCTGCAGCATGAATCAATGTTGCGTTGCCTGATGCGCCAATAGCGACGCCCGCAGTAATGGCGACGCCGAGTGCGGCGAGAACACGTGTGCTTTCTTTCATGGGAGTCCGGTTTCAGCGATTGGAATAAACGCAGAACATCTGTGGCAAGGTCAGCGAACGCACGGCAGCAAACCTTTCAGTAAACGGCTTCAGTAAACACTGGCTAGCGAACGCCCTTCGGCGAATGATTTTCCGTCAACACACTGGAGCGCTACATCATCAAATCGCCACCATTAATGTCGAGCGACGTGCCAGTCAGATAGCCCGCCGCTTCCGACGCTACGAAACACACGAGATCGGCAACCTCGAGCGCGGTTCCCAAACGCGGCACCGGAAATCCGGACGCAAGTTGTTCCAGTCGCGCGTCCGTTGCGTGTTCGTGTGTGAGCTCCGTGTCAATCATGCCCGGACACACCGCGTTTACCGTAATTCCAAACGCACCAAGTTCTTTGGCCGACGCGCGCGTGAGTCCCAACAGCCCGGTTTTCGACGCGGTGTAGTGTGCACCACCCAACGTACTGACCATGCGACCAGCAGTTGACGAGATGTTGATGATACGGCCGTACTGCTGCGCCTTCATCGTGGCCAGCACTGCTTTGGTCAGCAGAAATGGCGCCGTGAGATTTACTTCGAGCGCTTCACGCCATTCATCCGCACTTAATTCACCGAAACGGGTTGATCGCGCGAGCGCGGCGTTGTTCACCAAAATGTCGATGCGCCCAAACTTGTCGAGCGTGCGTTGCACGATGCTGGCGGGTACGTCGGGTGCAACAATGTCGCCAGGAACGGCCAACGCACGTTCACCCAGCGAGTGAGCAACTGAGTGCGCCCGAAATTCGTCGCGCACGTTGATGGCCACTGACGCGCCACGTTCATGTAAACGCGCTGCGATCGCACGCCCAAGTCCACGCGCGGCGCCCGTAACAATGGCAACGCGCCCCGTAAAATCGAGTGATGATTGCAGAGAGATGACGTCGGCTGTGAAAGGATCGCGCGAATATGCCGACTCGCCCGCAATTTCGTAACACTTGACAGACAATACAGATGACAAATTTGCAGGTTCTGCATTCGGGGATTGTACTCGCCAGAGTACCGCTCGCATTCAGATTCGGAGCGATGTTCGCCCCGCCTGCACACTGCCGGCGGGGCGTTTTGTATCTGCGACCCAGCGTCGCAATCAGTACGCGCACGTCACGGTTCGCCCACCCTCAAACCAGGAGCACGCATGCCCGATTGCAGTAATCCGAGATCGAAAGCACAACCCAAAATTTTCGTCGACTGAATGTGCGAGGTGTCTGCCTCGCGCCACTCGGCGAGACACATCACTTCCAGATCATGAACCGCATTGAACGTTATTTCCAGAAGTCTCCCAACATCGAGCACTACGGCGACTTTGTCGCGGTGGTTGGTGCGTTCGGTTCGGTTGCTGTAAACCATGACGTCGCGGGCACCATTCGCACCATGCTCGATCAATGGCGCGTACCCGAGTGGATCGAGTTTCACGATCGCGTGGGATCACTCATTCGTATTCGCCCTCGTGATATTCGGTGCTTCACCGAATCAACGCTGGAGCAGCGTGCGGCCGAACGTCGGTTGAACCGCGCGCGCAACGAAGAGGAAAAGGCCGATCGGTTGTGGGATGAAGACTGATCGCCTCAGGTCACGGGGCTACCGTGAAAATTTCGGTAGCCCCTGACCGATGCGGCAACAACGCAGAACTATTTTTCCGCGGCGGTCATCAGGCCCAGGAAATACGACATCACATTGAACGGCATTGGATCATGACCAATCACCGGGACTGTTTCCGTCGTGATGTTCGTAAAGCCAAGCTGGCGGGCAAACGCGATAGCGTCGGCTTGTTGCGGCGCCAGAATTGACTGACCGGGATCGTTAAAACCGTTAAAGATTCGCATCGGGAATAACACACGCTCGGGCGCCGTTGTAAGAATTGGCGGCGTGAAAATTTCCTTCGTAATGCAACGGCTCAGGTAATTCACGCCGGACAATGCGGCAGCGCGCAGCTTTTCTGGCTTCGTGAACAGTGCGGCGAATGCGCCATGACCACCGGCCGACCACGCGGTCAGAAATGCTTTGGGTTGACCTGCGTACAAATTGCGCGCGTCAGCAATTACCGCTTGAAGTCCAGTAACATCGAACACACAACGTCCCTGCTGATCAATCAGATCCCATGTTGATGACGGCATGGAATAAAAAGTGCTGGTGCGCGGGACCGCGACATCGCCGCCGTTTGTGAGCGTGACCGGCGTGATCACGATGAACGGCCAGTTGTTGTCGTCGCGAACTTTGCCAAACAACACCGCGCTGGCCTGAAAATCTTTGCTGGCGCCTGGGAGATTGATCACGATGGGCCACGAACGATTGCCAGGCCATCCGGCCGGAACCGAGATCCAATACTGCATCGGATATCCGGCGGCCGTATGAAGCGCCGGTGTTCTGGTGGCCGTTCCCGTTGCCGGGATGTACGTGAGATTCGGATCAGTCGTATTTGGCGGTGTTGTCGGCGGCGTTATGGTATCCACCGGCACTTTCACAACAACCGATTGCACCGGCGATCCTGATGAGCACGCGGCTGTAAACGCGAGCACGCACGTGACACTCATGAGTCCGAACCGCACGTTCGTCAACTTTTTCACAGCGGACCTCTGGGGTTTCGAAAAGACGTCCCGTAGTGACCGGCAACGGTCAAACCTACGGTATATAAAGACCTCGTGCGCTATCTTCGCGTCACAGTGTCCAGGTGATCCAGCCCACATCTATTGCGAATAAATCACGCAGATAGTGTCATGCGAGCCGCAACTCTGCCGTTATCGCGCGATTTCGCCGGCAGGACTCCAGTTTGCAAGAATTATACCCGCGATAACGCCGACGAATCCAATTAAGAAACGAAAGGTGACAGGTTCATGAAGAAGTACGGCTCCGAACGTGATTGCCGTGATGGGGTTAATCGCGATGAACACCGCCACTCGCGACGGGGTTGAGCGCTGTAGAGCCCAGATCCAGAGCGCGAAGGCGAACGCGCCTCCCAAAACGCCCAGAAAAAAGAGAGCGGCCCATGCCGCGGGCGTGAATACGGGAACGCTGGAAAACAGCCCGTTCGCGGCGGCAATTGGCGCCAGGAACAGCATTCCTGCACACATGGAAAGCGTGGTGACCTGCAGCGGTGGATACCGCCTGAGCAGCGGGCGCGAGAACACGTTGTAGATCGCGCCGCAAAAAGCGGTAACAAACGTGAGCACATCGCCAATCCAGACATTTGGCGCGAGCGCCGGTGTACCCGCTGCCGGTCGCAATGCGATAAACAGCCCGCCAAACGCGAGTATCTGCCCGATCAGCTTTGGCGTGGTGATGCGATCGTATCCACGGAGCCGAGAGATGAGCAACGTGAGCAGTGGCATCGTGGCCAGTTCAACGGCAACACGCGAACTCGAACTATAAGTGAGCGATGCGCTGAAGCTCCAGGGAAACACGCCGAAGAACACGACGCCCAGCGCTGCCATGGAAATCAGATCACGCCGAGTTGGTGGCGAACGCCTTAGTTGCCAGAGAACCGGCAGCAAGCAACACGACGCAATGAAATAGCGCATGAATGCGAGCGACACCGGTTGCGTTTGTTTGACAACAAATCGCGTTGCCACAACGGACGCACCGAATAACATGCTCGCGACGGCCGCGGCGAGCGCGGTGCGTACGGAATCGCTTATGCGCGTTTTCACCTGCAACTGTCTGTGCAAGGGATGCTGGTGATCTGTTCAGTCGGTTTCGGTATTCCGAGTCTCGTGTCAAAACCAACACGGGCTACCAGTGATGCACAACAGGAGTTGACCGCACGCTCCGAAAATGTCCGGACGATGGGTCTGAATGAAGGGTCAACACAATTCCTGACCGCGGTGACTACTGGTCGTGAATTCGGGATGCAGTGGGCATTCTCGCGTGGTCGACTGACGATAATGAACGGTCAATCACGCCAGAATGCGTCGCCGGAGTGGCTGTCAAAACGTTTACAGCGACGCCACCTTGTCCAGGTGCCAGGACGTGTGAACCCACCGGCCATTTCGCAACACAAAAACTTCAGTACCGCGGCCCACGGTTTCGACCACGTTGTCGTCTTTGCCCTTCATGGCGATTCGAAACGTTGAGTACATGATGACCACATCACCATAACGCTGAAATTCTGTGCGCGGAAACTCGAGCGCCGTCAGAGTTTGGCCACTCGCCGCGAATTTCTGCATGTTCGCCATCGATTGCGTGCGATCCGCCCACTCACCGCCATCCCAGCCGATCGCGAGCAGTTCATCGGGGACAATCCTGGTAAATGCAGCGCGGTCGTTGGTGAACCAGGCGCGCCACGCGAGTTCGCGCGCGGACAACAATTCAGCACGGGTTTTTGCATCGGGTTTGGGGCCAAATCCCTGCGCCGAAACCGCGGTTGTCTGGCAGAGCAATAGCAGCAGAAAAGGGAATGCGTAACGCATGAAAAGGCCTCACAAAATTGCCGTTTTGAAAGAATGCGCTGATCAGGTCGGGATTTTTCTTAGCCTGCCAACTCACTCACGATGAAGTATTTTTACCGGATGCCCGCGCCGTCGCTTCCGGAATCTTGCTCGTGTCTGACCCCGGTTTTTTCGGGGCCGTTACTGGCAATCAACAATTGGCACTGCGCGGGTCACGACTCACCCGGCCGCGAAGACGAGTGGTGCGACGCGGATCGCATCGTGATTACTCGCCGTGGCGCATATGAACTCACGATTGACGCGGTACCACATTTCGTCGATCCACTGGTCGCAACGTTCTGGAATCGCGGCGACTACTATCGCGTGCGACACATGGTCTCGGGCGGCGACGAATGCACAATTTTCCTGCTGTCCGAGCAAGCGTCACAGGAAATTCGCGAGCAGACCAAGCGTCGCGCTGCGTCCGCGCCTCGTAACACGTTCAAGAATTCGTCGCGATCGATTGACGGACAAACGTATTTGATGCACCGTGCCGCATTGGCACAGGCGCGCTCTGAAAGCGTCGACAATCGAAACGCGAGAAACGCGTCGGCGCGACGGACACGGCCGCACACATCCGACGCGCGCAATCCTGTACCGAATGCCGATCCGCTGGCTGTGGAAGAATCGGCGTTCGAATTTCTGCAGCAGATCGTGAAGAACGAAACCGAGAATTCGCCGTCATTGCAGTCGCGCGAACGTACGCGGATTGTTGCGCATGCCCGCGAAATTCTCGCGAGTGAATTTCGCCAACGCCTCTCCCTCGCCAGCGTTGCGCGCGATGTGAATTGTTCGCCATTTCATTTGAGTCGCCTGTTTCGCCAGGCAACGGGTGTTTCCCTTTATCGCGCGGTTGTGCGACTACGCCTTCGCGAAGGGCTTGAGCGTTTGCTTGATGCGCCCGAACAAATTTCGACTGTGGCGCTGGACACGGGCTTCGCATCGCACAGTCATTTTGCGGATGCGTTTCGCGCGGAATACCATTGTTCGCCCAGCGACGCACGAATGATCACGAACAAAAGCGCGTAAAACGTTCGCAGTCGTCAGACGTGTTGATCAAAGATTATTGGATTTCCGTCCGGGATTGAACGCCAAAACGGTTTTGCCGAACATACGCTGCAGCAAGCCGATGAGACAATCGCCCTTCATGACGGCGTAGTTTTATCCATGGCGAGGCGCGTTCAGCACGAGCTCCATGTAAACGTCACCGCGCACATATTCCGACGGTTTTGACGGAATCGCGTGTACGAACCCCAGACGTTCGTACAGTCGGATCGCACTGTCAAGCACGTGATTCGTTTCCAAATGAAGCATCGTGGCACCGCTGGTGTTCGCCCAGTCAATCAGCGTGCGACCCAATAGTTCGCCAATGCCACGCCCCTGATATGCATCTGTTACTGCCATTTTCGCGAGTTCGAACGTGCCATTTCCTGTGGGGATGGCGGCAACCGTTCCGATGGCAACGCCACCATCAAGTGCGAACAAGATTTCGCCGCCCGATTTGATGATGGAGTTTTCCGGATCGCGCAGCACTTTCCAATCCGATTCCTCGAGCGTGAAGAAACGCTCGATCCACGCGCGATTCAGTTCAGAAAACGCGGACGCAAACTCGGGGCGAAAGGCGACAACGGTAATGGGCTGGCTCATAGTTTCTCATCTGCAAACAGTTCCTGTGCCCGAGCGAGGTCGGCTGCAAAATCAATCTCGATCCACGGTGCCCCATTTGTTGGAGCGGCCGCGAATGGAACGGCTGATAACAGTTGCGCAAGCACGTCCTCGTAACCGCCGGACGTCTCTCCTCGCGCAATTTGCTGTTGAATCAACGCGGCCAGACTTTGAACGCCGATCGCGTTGAGTTTTGCAAACCCCACCCACTCGCCGTGCAATTGGTTGCCAGGCACTGGCCCGCGTCGTAGCGA
>JBDTTO010000086.1:0-8804 GCA_039930585.1 Gemmatimonadaceae bacterium | reverse complement strand
TCACCTTGCAGTGCCAGCTGCGCAGCCAGTATCGTGTCGCGCAATGCAGTCCACATGGCTCGATGCTGGAACGCGGCCGCAGCAGTCTTTGCCAGTACTGCCATTCCGTTTAACGCACGCCCGGACTCCACAATCGCGTCGCCAGACTGATCGCTGTCAAAACCAGCGAAACCAAGAATCGTGATACGCGCGAGTTCAGTGCGCATGGAGTTTGCAACATGCGCTTCAGTCAAACCGAAATACGGCGTCAGTTTGCGAAGCGCGACGACCGACTTTCGCATGACGCTGATGTTTCCGCGAATTTCGGAGCGCTGTTGCGCGGAGAGTGAATCATTCTCAAAAATGATGGCCTCAATTCGCTGAAACGCAGCCGGTTGGCCGAGCGGTTGAGGCGGTCCATCATCATCTTCGGGAAGCGGACCATTCAGCACGCCAGCGGTGCTCGGTCCATTCTCGGCCAGCAATGTTTCCTGCAGCTTGTACGCTAACCGCGCCGCGCGAAATGAAGTTCTGAGTGTTGCGATGTTTCCGTTTTCGGCAACGTTGTCAAACGCAACCAGCGCGTTGGTGAGGCTGTCGAGCCCATTCTCAAACAATCGTTGAATTGTCGCGCTGGATGTCGCGGCTGCGGCGGACTCGCCAGGCTGCGACGTAAACTTCCGTCGATACGCGAGACTGGACGCGACGGCCAATGCGCCAATGGCAAGTGATATTAGAACTGTTCGAACGCGAATCATGCCGGAATATGTGCGAATCGTCACGCACCCGCACGGATCAGCCGCTTCTGGTGCGAGTACCAAGAGGTGTACAAATTACGAACCTCCAACCAGGACTGACCCATGACCCGCGCTGTTGAATCCGATCTCGATTCGTCATCAGACGAGCGTTCCCGTGTTGCCGAGCAGCTCAGGCAACGCCTGGAATCACGCGGAGTTCTCGTTCACTCGCACGACTCCGCCGAAGACCTCGACAACACGATGGAAGCGGTCGAGCGATTCGAATCGGCGGTGGAAGCGCGCGGCGGTGACTTGATGATGGATGAACCGCCCTCGGGAAACAAAGCACAACCCGACAACGCGTCGTTTGTGCTGCCCACACGAAACGCAAAGGAAACCGCGAACGCATTTGTATCACGCATTGATGCGGCAACAGCGCAAATACGGGCGAAGGGCTGAAAACAGTCAGCTATTCCGTTTCTCTTGGCGGATTGAGCGCGTCCCAGTCGGCCAGATAGTTGCGCATGTGTTCCAACGCAAACTTGTTCACCGAATCCATGTACGCGAGCCGTTCTGCAACAACTGGGGACGGCTCGATTCGTTGCATCGCATCCGTCACTGCAGCGCGCGCGTTTTCCCAACGGGCAATGCGATACTGTACAAGACGACGGAAAAAGTCCGGCGCAATCTGGTAATAGTCACGACGATCGTCGGGGCGCATGACGCGTTCAAGCACGCCATGTTCAAGCAGCCGTCGCGCATCGGTGCTCACACTGGCTTTGCTTACGCCAAGCGCTTTGGAAAGCTGAAATATCGAGCACGCTTCCTCGCTGAGCAGCAGGTATCCGAACAACCGTCCCGCAATACGGGTGAATCCGTCTTGCTCGGTGCTCTGCCCCATACGCGCGACAAACCACTCGCGATCAGCGTCGTTCATTCGCAATCACTCCATCACCATCGGACCTTCGTGCGCCTTGGGCCGGCGCACCAGCAACAGCAACGGAACCAGTGCAATCATAATGAGAGCGGCGAGAACATAGATCTTGCTGTACGCAATAACACTGGCTTGTGCTGCAACCTGACGATCAAGAAGTGCCAACGCCTGCGCTTTTGCAACATGGATGTCACCCACGCGTTGCGCCAAACCGCGCGCAATTCCCTCTACGCGACCCGTGACAGCCGGATCACCGGCAACCAGATGTTCACTGAGCGTGGCCTTCGTGGTCGCGGTATAACGCGACAACAATGTCGCGATTCCCGCAATACCAAACGATCCGCCCAGCTGTCGGAAAAAGTTGTACAGACCAGTGGCTTGCCCCAGATCCGAGCGCTCCAGTCCGCCGAGTGTAATCGTCGTAAGCGGGACGAACATGAATCCCAATCCGAGTCCGCGCATAATCAGTGGCCAGAAGAAATCGCCGACGCCGCTCTCGCCCGTAATCTTTGAGAGTTGCCACATCGCAGATGCGAATAGAATCGCTCCAAACGCCACCAGATAACGCGAATCGTATTTCTGCGTGAGCCGCCCAACGACGCCCATCGATAACGCTGTTGCCAACGCTCCGGGACCGAGCACCAATCCCGTTTGCTCGGCCGTCATTCGAAGATTGCCCTGCAAAAATATTGGCAACGTAAATACCGATGCGTACAATCCGACTCCCATCACGATACCAAGTACGGTGCCAACCCACACTGTGCGATGGCGAAGTACGCGAAAATCGATGACGGGATGATTGGTGGTAAGCTCGCGCCACACGAGACCGAAGCCGGCGCACGTTCCGATAATTGCGAGAGCAGTCATAAGACGCGACTCAAACCAATCGTCGCGCTGTCCGTGTTCCAGCAGGTATTGCAACGCGCCAACACTCAGCGCCAACAAGATGATGCCGGCGTAATCAATAGATGCCGGTTTCTTGCGATGCGGCGCGTCGTGTACGTTGGCCGAAATCATGATCGCAGCCAGAATTCCCAGCGGCACATTGATGTAGAAGATCCAGGGCCAACCGTAGTTGTCCGTGATCCAGCCACCCAGCGTCGGTCCAATCGTGGGTCCCACCATCACGCCAACGCCGAACAGCGCCATTGCGGTTCCGGCTTCTTCCTTCGGAAAGACTTCAAGGAGAATTGCCTGCGACACCGTGAGCAGCGCGCCGCCTCCAATACCCTGCACAATGCGCCAGAAGATGAGCATTCCCAGCGAGTGGGCGGCGCCGCAAAAGAAGGAAGCGGCGGTAAATAGCAGGATCGAACCTACGAAATACCGTGTCCGGCCGAACACGTCGCCCAACCAGCCGGTTAGCGGAATAACGATCACACTGGCCAGGATGTAGCCGGTAGTCACCCAGGCAATCTCATCCAGGCTGGCGCCGAGGTTTCCCATCATGTCCGGCAGCGCCACGTTCACAATGGAGCTGTCGATGACCTGAAGCAGTGCCGCGAGAACGACCGCAAAGGCAACGACATATTTGTGGGAGGTCAGCGCTTCGGCGGCTGCGGGAGTGCTGACGGCGATTGAGGCGGCCATGTCGTTCAATATAGACTGAACGACATTGTCTTCGCGAGTCTCCTCCAAAATCCCGCGAAGTTCGCCGGATGTCGTTAGTCTGAGCGGGCAACTCTGTTCCAGCGGTACTGTCTACTGCCCTCTTTCTCCGAACATCCAGCGCCGTGTCGAATTCTCTGGGTCAGCCGTCCACAGTTGGAATGACAAACTCTGACGCGGGAAGCAGCGGGGATACTTCACCAGCACATGTGAGCGAGGGAGAAGCACATGTGTGGACAGTTTCGCTGTCGCACCGCGGCCCGACTGAATCAGAGTGGGCGATACTTTCCTCGGCCGAAAGCGAACGGGCGCGCCGTTTTCATTATGAGAGGCATCGCGACAACTTCGTGCTCGCGCATGCCGCGCTTCGACAGATTCTGGCCGAATACACGCTGATTTCGCCGGGGCAACTCGAGTTCGTTGTGGGTGACGCAGGCAAACCTGCGATTGCACCGTCGACCAACACTCACGCAGTGGAATTCAATCTTTCGCATTCTGGTGATCTCGCGCTTGTGGCGGTGACGCGTGGACGCGCGATCGGTGTCGACATCGAACAGTGGGATGATCGCGTCGAATTTCTGGAATTGGCGGATCACTATTTCTCGCCGCATGAGCGTTCAGCGCTGTGGGCACTGGAAAATGTTTCGATGGGTGTGATGCAGGGATTTTTTCAGGCGTGGTCGCGAAAGGAAGCGTATCTAAAGGCGACCGGCGTTGGAATCACGAAGGGACTTCATCATTTTGATGTTGCGCTGACGCCCGGTGAACCAGCAGCGCTGATCGCTGATCGCAATGATGCAACGGCGATCGAACGGTGGCGCATGAACGATCTGATTGTCGCGGATCGTTATTCGGCGGCGGTTGTAGTGGCTGGAGCGCATGCCGAGATCAGGCGCTTCAACTTTTGAACGGCGCGACAATCGTCAGCATCGTTTTCACTGCTCGTTGATTTGTAGCAATACCGAATGCAACAACGGGGCGCAGTCGTAGTTAACTCGACTGCGCCCCGATAAATCTGCCGCTTTGATCGCGTTGCTAAATGATCGTGTAGATGAACGGCGCAAGCACAGAGCCCTGCGCAAACACGATCAGCAAACCAATTGTCAGCAGCACGATGATTATGGGCAACAGCCAGAATTTCTTCCGCGCTCCCATAAAGCCCCAGAGCTCCGACATCAGACCTCGCTGCGCCACTTACGCCTCCAACTCTAGAAAATTGTGTAGATGAATGGTGCGAGGGCTGAGCCTTGGCCAAAAATAAGCAACGCTCCAACCATCACCAGAATCAGAAGAATTGGCAACAACCAGAACTTCTTGCGCACGCGCATGAAGCCCCAAAGTTCTCCCACAATGCCGCGTTGAGCCACGTTGGTCTCCGCCTAGAATTGACGTTCCATGCTCTCACCCGAATTCACGGGTGGATTGTGCGGAACCCATCGCGAAATTGACGAGTCCACCGGAAGCATGGGTGATTTGCCAGTTGCCCGGCGAAAATATCCGAACGGCGTCATCACCCCAAAATACACAATGCCCATAAAAATCGGCGTCGTGACTTTCGAGAGTAAATGTGCCAATCCCATCCAGGCCTTTTCCACCGGCCCCAACATGGTGGGAACGGCGAGTGCGCCCAGAATAAGCAGTGTGGCCAGCGTTCCCGTGACCGCGGACGCGATGTGTTTGCCGCGCCAGTACAAAATTCCGCTGATTGCAGCGAACGCCAGACCAACGGTAAAGCCGAACTTCCGACCTTCGGCTGCCGTTAATCGAGTTGAAACTCCTTCTGCCATTCTGTGTCCTCCTTCCATGCCTGTTGGTTGTCTTTTTCAAGAACAAATGAGCCGAGCACTAACGTGTCGATGTGGGTGCGCATGAAGCAGCGATATGCGTCTTCGGGCGTGCACACAATTGGCTCGCCGCGTACGTTGAACGATGTATTGATGATGACCGCACAACCCGTGAGCTGGCGGAAGTTCTCGATCAGATCGTAGTAGTCGGGATTGGTGTCGCGTGTAACGGTTTGAATGCGCGCCGAGTAGTCAATGTGCGTGACGGCGGGAATGTCCGAACGCACGACATTGAGTTGATCGATGCCCCACAGATTTTTCTTGTCTTCGGGTGTGGGAATGCGTCGGTCTTCGCGGACGGGTGCCACCAGCAACATGTACGGCGAGTCGCAGTCGAGATCAAAGTATTCGGAGACGTGGTCACGCAGCACACTTGGTGCAAACGGACGGAAGCCTTCGCGAAATTTGATCTTGATGTTCATATCCGCCTGCATGCGCGGGCTGCGCGAATCGCCAAGAATGCTGCGCGCGCCCAGTGATCGCGGTCCGAATTCCATGCGGCCGTTAAACCAGCCGATGATTTTTTCGTTGGCGATCATTCCGGCAACTTTTTTCAGCAACGGTTCACGATCGAGTCGTTCGTAACTGGCGCCGCTGCTCTTGAGAAACGCTTCGATTTCCGTGTCGTCGAACTTAGGTCCGAGATAGGCGCCCTTCATACTGTCTTTGCCAGCGACAACCGTGCGCGGATGCTTGAGATACCGATGATGAATCAGTTGCGCGACGCCAAGCGCGCCGCCCGCGTCACCGGCCGCCGGTTGAATCCAGATATTTTTGAATGGTCCTTCGCGCAACAATTTTCCGTTGCCCACGCAATTCAGTGCAACGCCACCGGCGAGGCACAAGTTTTCGAGTCCGGTTTCCTTATGCGCAAACCTGGCCATGCGCATCATGATTTCTTCGGTGACAACCTGCACTGACCGCGCGAGATCCATCTCTTTCTGCGTCAGTTTCGATTCCGCGACGCGTGGTGGACCACCAAACAGATCGTTGAAGGCCTCACTCGTCATCGTGAGTCCCTTGAGATAGTTGAAGTACTTCTGATCAAGGGAAAACGAACCGTCTTCGCGCAAATCAATCAGATGCTTGTAAAACAAGTCGACGTACTTTGGCTCGCCGTACGGTGCAAGTCCCATCACTTTGTATTCGCCGGAATTGACTTTGAAACCGGTGTAATACGTGATGGCGGAATACAGCAACCCAAGTGAATCGGGCCACGGCATTTCCTTGAGAATTTGCAGTTCGTTTCCGCGTCCAACACCCATGGAAGCCGTCGCCCATTCACCTACGCCATCGATGGTGAGCACGGCGGCTTCTTCAAACGGCGACGGATAAAATGCGCTGGCCGCGTGCGACTCATGATGTTCGGCGTATAACAACAGACCGTCGTAATCGTCCAGTGCTGTTCGAAGTTGACGATCAGTGAACAACTTCTCCTTCACCCACAGCGGCCCTGCGCGCAGAAACGAACGAAACCCGGCGGGCGCGACGCCCATGTACGTCTCGAGAATACGTTCGAACTTGAGTAGTGGTTTGTCGTAAAAGCCCACATGCGTCACGTCAGACAACGCGATGCCCGCTTCCTTCAGGCAGTAGTCGATTGAAAGCTGCGGGAATCGATCGTCGCCTTTTTTCCGCGAGAAACGTTCTTCGCTTCCAGCCGCGACAATTTCGCCATTGCGCAGCAGGGCGGCCGCGCTGTCGTGGTAGTAGCAGGAAAGTCCGAGGATGTATTCGTTAGCCATGAATTCGGTGGCGCTGTGGGATATCAGATGCTTCGACGACCGCACCGTGCGGCTGCGTGTTTGTTGCTACGGCTTTTGTGCGATCACGATGAAGAATCCGCCTTCCTTGATCTGGCTGCTCCAAACGGACATGCTCATCTCAACCAGGGTGCGCTCGATACTACCACCGGGTTCGTCCGCCTCAAACAGCCGTTCGGCGTCGGAGAAAGAAGCACCCAATCGGGTCTTTGGAATACTCTTGACGAATCGCAGGCCGTTTTGGTCAATCCAGCGCAGGACCTGACCTACCGTGTGCTTCGATTCGTGGGGGTTCTTGTACTGGTCCATGAACCATGCTTTTCGCTTTCCGGCACTCAGCAGACTACTCACGTTGCGTGGATCGAGAAACTTGAGGTGGTCCCGCGTGAGATTGAAGACGCCCCGCCGAATGTCAGTGGCCAGCCGACCATACTTGTGATACAGCCCGATCACGAGGTAGCCCCCATGTTTCACCAGGCGACCCAGCGTCTGATAAGCCAGATACGGATCGCTGGTGTGGTGGATGACCCCATTGGAAATCACGACATCGAATGAGTTCTGGCGAAAGCACGGACGAAACAAGTTCATCTGAAGAAAATGTGCGGTGCGCAAACGATTCTTGTCGCGAAATTGCTTGGCCATCGTCAGCGAATTCAAACACAAATCCACGCCGATGGCTGTTCGATTGGCAATCGACAGAAACGCGGTGAGCTGGCCCGTTCCGCACCCTGCCTCCAGCACACGTGTGCCACTTGGCAGCTGCTCATCCAGCAGTTTTGCAAACACGCCCTGCCGTGCCTTGTCAACCAAACTGCCGGCGCTGTCAAAATCGTCGTAGTTCGGGAACGGTGTCGCTTCGTAAAACTGCTTCATGCGTTCGGTCACGTCTTCGTGATCTTTTTCCCACTCGTTCGGCACAAACATGCGCGGAATGTCGTCGGTATTCGAGAACAGCCTCCGACACGTTTCACACTGAAGTTCGTTGGCAGACAGCACCAGGCGCCCCTCGCACGACGGACAGCAAAACACATCGGAATGCGCTGCGATAAATGTTGCTTCTGGAGCGATTGAATTCCCTTTGCCGGAAATTTCCGATGTAGTGGAAAGATCTGTTGCGCCGAGATTCGCGCGCGTATCCATGGTTTGTCACCGAGTAGCGGGCCGTACACTGGTTGTAGGGGGGACCGCCGACTTCGACGGAAGCACCGATCGCACTTGTTCTTGCAATACGGGCCAGAAAGTGTCGACAATGTGTGGCACCGAACCTTCTGTGTTGTGTCCAAGCCAGTCCGTGTACACCGCTATCGTGTCGCCGCGAAAAAGCCCGGCGGCATCGATGAATCGTCCAGGAGCGACGTCCTTCATCGCGGAATCAAGCATCGCGGGCAGGATGCGATGCGTTTGCTGGATACGACTGTGAAACGGATCGCGTTCAATTCGCGCACGCAACCGCGTCTCAAACGGATTGAGCTTCTTTTCAGATGCATGAAGGTTCGGCTGCCACACATAAACGGCCTTGAACCCAAAACGTGCCGCCAACGCCTCGACGATCTGAACGTTGTGTACATACGCGCGCACTGTGCTGCGAGCCGCGCTGTCGGCGTTGATGTAGGTGGTATTCGGCGCGTTCTTGTGCGACAAAATCCAATCAGTCAGCTGGAATTGACGCAAAGTTTGCACGGCCAACAAGCCCACTGCGCGCGCATCCTTCGCCGTGCCACGAGCAAATCCCGTCCGGTCCAGCGCGCGTCCCATGTTGAATTCAGAAACGCGCTTGGATTCGTTTTGTGGAGTGCCGGCTATGCCCATCTGCACCGTTGACGCGACATCGTTCAATCCGTCGTAGAACACAACGACGTCCGGACGATGTCCCATTTGCAACTCAAGCTCCAGCTGAATGACCTCCCGGTCACGCACCGGGTCGATCGCACCCATCACA
>JBDTTO010000085.1:0-8806 GCA_039930585.1 Gemmatimonadaceae bacterium | reverse complement strand
CCCGACACGGCAACGATTCTCGCAAATACATTCTGGCCGGGACCGCTCACGCTCGTGCTGCCCAAACGCGATGTGGTGCCCGACATCGTGTCCGCCGGACTTCCCGCCGTCGCGATTCGCGTGCCCGCACACCCCGTCGCACAGGCATTGATTGCTGCGTTAGGCAGTCCAATTGCGGCGCCAAGTGCCAATCGCTTTACCGAGCTCTCCCCGACCACTGCCGCACACGTCGCAACTTCACTCGGTAATCGTGTAGACCTCATCCTTGACGGTGGCCCGAGCGACGTTGGCATCGAAAGCACCGTCATCGACCTGACCGGTGCGGTACCAGTGTTGCTGCGCCCCGGCGTGATTAGCCGAGTGGTGTTGGCGGAGGTGTTGGGGATGGAAATTCAATCAGGCGCGATCAGTCGCGACGACGGTCCACGATTGTCGCCGGGCATGGTTGAGCGACACTACGCGCCGCGTGCCGATGTGTGGTTGTTTGACGGTACGGATCTCAGTCAGGTGCAGCGCGGCATGTCGCAGGAATTTTCCGCGCAAGCCGGACGTATGGCAGCGCTTGTGCTGGATTGGTCCCTCACACTTCCGGCACATGTGCGCATAATTCCCATGCCGAATGATCCCCTCGCGTATGCACGGAGTTTGTACGCAACATTGCACGCGCTCGATGCAGAAGGCTTCACCGTGGTTGCGATCGAACGTCCGCCCGACAGCGATGCCTGGGCCGGAATTCACGACCGATTGTCGCGAGCGGCTCACTAGCCGGACCGTTCGTCAAAACATGACGGTCGCGTACGACTCGGCCGTTTAGCATATCTGTAACTGTTCGAGCCTTGCCGGATGTGGCGCGACCGAGTGAGCGCCGTAGATTGCGTTCATGCTTCCAATTGACCTTTCCGGCAAACGCGCCCTCGTGGCGGGCGTTGCTGATGACGGCGGCTTCGGCTTCGCCGTAGCGAAAGCGTTCGCTGAGGCGGGCGCTTCGGTTTGCGTGGCAACGTGGCCACCAGCACTCAACATTTTCCTCAACCTGCTGGAACGCGGGAAGATGGATGAATCACGCAAAATGTCAGACGGCTCCATGCTGACATTCGAAAAGATTTATCCGCTTGACGCTGCGTTCGATTCGATGAACGATGTGCCGGCAGACGTTCGCGAAAACAAGCGCTACAAAGATCACAACGACTACTCAATCGATGGCGTCGTGAACGCGATGGTTGCCGACTTCGGCGCACAACCGGTCGACATTGTGTTTCATTCGCTGGCTAACGGCCCCGAAGTAAAAAAGCCGCTGCTCGAAACAAGTCGCGGCGGATACCTGTCGGCAATTGGCACGAGTGCGTACTCGCTCGTGTCGATGGTGCAGCGCTTTGGCCCAGTCATGCGCGCGGGTGGCTCGTTCTGCTCGCTCACGTACATGGCCAGCGAGCGCATGATTCCAGGTTACGGCGGCGGCATGTCCACCGCAAAAGCCGCGCTCGAAAGCGACACGCGCGTTTTGTCGTTCGAAGCCGGCCGCAAACACGGGCTCCGCGTGAACACAATTTCCGCGGGTCCGTATGCATCGCGCGCGGCAAGCGCCATCGGCATCATCGACAAGATGGTGCAGTATTGCACGGCAAATTCTCCGCTGCCCGAAGCACTCACAACGGCCGAAGTCGGAAACACCGCCGCGTTTCTCGCGAGTGCACTCGCATCAGGCGTGACGGGCACAACGATTTACGTCGACAAAGGTTATCACTCGATGGGCATGGCCGTA
The DNA here is from genome assembly GCA_039930585.1 of Gemmatimonadaceae bacterium. GTDB lineage: Bacteria > Gemmatimonadota > Gemmatimonadetes > Gemmatimonadales > Gemmatimonadaceae > Gemmatimonas. The sequence continues at coordinate 7,044 of JBDTTO010000085.1, read as the reverse complement.
ACGATGCCCGCCGGCCTCGACATACTCGGCGCCTGATCACATGACTGGAGCGAAGGAATCGGGACCCAAACCGACTTTCCGAACTCCTGTCGCACCGGCGGCATTTGTCCGCCGTGTTCAGCTCACCTATGGCGTGCGCTCGCAGCTTATTCTGCTGGCGTTGCTGATTGCGCTGCCGTTGCTGGTTGGCAGCGCAATCCGCATCATCTCACGCACACACGAAGGGCGGCTTCGCGTCGAAGCCGATGTAAAAAATACCGCGGCGCTTATTCGCGAACGCACTGAAGAACGCGTGCGAAGTGCCGAAGCAATACTGATCGGACTCACGCTTTCGATCAGACTCGATACGCTGCAGACGGCTTACAACGATTCCATTTTTGTAAGCACGATGTCGCGGGTGAACGGACGCTACGCCAACTTTTTTGCGTGGGACAAGTCAGGCACGCGCCTTGGCACAGCGGTACACTCGGCAAAACTGGACGCAATACGTGCCTCATCGCGCCCGTACTTTGCACAGTTAATGGCGAAGAGCGGCTTTCTGGTCAACAAAGCGGCGCCGTCCAGTGCGTTGAACGACAGCGCGATGATTGTGTCGATGGTGCGCTCCGTAGACGGTGCCGGAGGGAGACCGATTGGCGTCATCGGTGCGTCGCTGCGCATTGACTCACTCGGCGATCTGATTGCCGTTAACGGACTGCCTCCAGGTTCAGTCGTCACGATTCTGGATACGAGCGGCTTGATCATCGCCCGTTCGGAAGATGGCAAGCCCGATATCTCGCAGCGTGGCCGCAACGTCTTTCAAACCAATCCTGCAGCCGCCCGCATTGACACGACCGGCACATTCGATCTCACCGACAAGAACGGCGTCAAACGCATCTTCGCGTATGCGCGCACGAAATCGGCCCCGTGGTTGGTCAATGTCGGCATCCCGCGTTCGGTAGCACTCGCATCGACGTACGACGAACTGAGACGCGATCTGATTGCAGGTTCCGTCACGTTGCTGTTTGCGATTGGCGCTGCAATTCTGTTGGGTGGATACATTGCGCGCCCGCTTGACGCACTTAGCGATGACGCACGCGCAATTGCCGCCGGCGAAGAGGGACGTCGTTCACGCGTGCGATCGCGATCGGAAATTGGTGTGCTCGCGTCGGCGTTCAACCAGATGGCCGATACTGTCGAACGACGCAACTCGGCGCTTGCGGAAAGCGAGCGTCGTTATCGGCTGTTGTTCGATTCCAATCCCGTACCGATGTACGCGTGGGACGCGGAGCTCCTCAGTATTGTCGCGGCAAACGAAGCCGCGCAGGAACGCTACGGTTATACCCAACACGAGTTTCTCAAACTCAAGATCACCGATCTCATTGATCCGAGCGAACACGATCGCTTTCTGACTGGGCGAGTGAAGTTTGAAGAACGTCGCTTTTCACCAACGACGTGGCTGCATCGCACGAAGACCGGCGAACGTCTCGAAGCCGAAGTGATCTCGACGCAATCCCGTCGCCTGGGCCGAGACAGCTGGTTGTCGGTGAGTATCGATGTGACGGCACGTCACGAGGCCGAACGCGCGTTGGCGCGCAGCGAAGAGCAGTTGCGGCAGTCGCAGAAGATGGAGGCCGTTGGTGCGTTTGCCGGCGGCATTGCGCACGACTTCAACAACCTGCTGACCGGCATGCTGGGCTACTGCGAACTGGCAATGGACTCGTTGCCAGCCGGTGGCGATGCGTGGAATGACGTGCAGGAAGTGCGCACGCTCGCGATGCGCGGCGCGGATCTGACACGGCAGATTCTCGCTGTCAGTCGTAAACAGGTAATGCAATTCGCCGTGTTTGACGTGAACTCGGTCGTGCAATCGATTGATCGCCTGCTGCGCAGACTCATTGGCGAACACATCACACTGGTCACGGAACTGGGCGAACACGTGGGCGGCATTCGTGCGGATGCCGCGCAAATCGAGCAGGTGTTGCTCAATCTCGCGGCCAACGCACGCGATTCGATGCAGCCCGGCGGAACACTGACGATCAGAACTTCCGTCATATTCGCGACCGATGCGCCAGCCCAGGGGTTGGCCGAACGCAATTGGATCAGCATCTGCGTCACGGACACCGGCGCGGGAATGTCCGAAGAAGTAAAACAGCGCGTGTTCGAACCGTTCTTCACGACGAAAGAACGCGGCAAAGGTACCGGTCTCGGATTGTCGCTCGTGTACGCTACTGTCGAACAAAGCAACGGCGTAATTCGTGTTACCAGTGCGCCTAACGCAGGCGCTACGTTCGAACTGTTCTTCCCGCGCTCCAGCGCCGTATCAACGCCTGTTGCCGCGATGATGCCACCAAAGGCCGCCGCTCGTGGCAGTGAGTTGATTTTGCTGGCCGAAGACGAAGACAGTGTGCGCGCCGTGGCAAAGGAAGCGCTTGAACGTCGTGGGTATCGCGTGTTGGCGGCAGCGGACGGACCATCTGCGCTTGAACTGGCGCGCGCGTGCCCTGACAAGATCGACATGTTGCTCACGGACGTGGTAATGCCCGGCATGAACGGTCGTGAGCTCGCCGAACTGTTGAGGCTTGAACGTCCGGAAACGCGCGTGTTGTTTGCGTCCGGCTACACCGACGACGCCGTGTTGCTGCACGGCGTGCGCACAGACGAAATCTCGTTCATACAAAAACCATTCACACCGCCGTTATTGGTGCAACGCGTGCGCGATGTGCTTGACGAACCACTACGTAACGCGTGAACTGAGGTTCTGTGCTCTGGATTCTGACTGTGATGGCGTTGATCGTTTCGGTCGTGCTCGCAGTACTCGTGGGCGGTTTTGCGACGCCGCGCAAACATACGGCTGCACGAATGATCACACTGCGCGCGACACCGGACGCCGTATGGGCATTGGTGCGCGACGTAAAAGAGTATTCGAATTGGCGCGACGACATTCAGTCCGTCGAACTTTCAGCGGGTAACGATCCCCGACCTGTGTGGACGGAAATTGGTCGCACAAAATCCATTTCGTATCGCGCGGAAATCGACGAACCGCCAACGCGCTTTTCCGCGCGCATCATGGACGACGATCTCGGGTACTCAGGAGAATGGCAGTACGTTCTTTCTCCCCTTGATGGCGGAACGCGCGTGACGATTACAGAAGTTGGTGAAGTGAGCAATCCGGTATTTCGATTCTTTGGTAATTTTCTGGGACACACCAGCGCCATCGATGCGTTTCTCAGCGATCTCGCTGCAGAACTGCGCGAACACGTCAAACCGCAACCGGTTACGGCGTGACGCGCCTTTCGATTCGCGAAAGGCTCAAGACACTTGGCCCGGGCATCATTACCGGCGCCGCTGACGACGATCCATCAGGCATTGCGACATACAGCATTGCCGGCGCACAGTTTGGCACGTCACTGCTGTGGATGTCCGTTGTGTCCTGGCCATTGATGGCAGCCGTGCAGGCCATGTGCGCGCGCATTGGCATGGTGTCCGGCCAGGGATTGATGGCGGCGTTGCGCAAACGTTTTCCGCGCCCCGTGCTCATTGTGATGTGCTTCGCGCTGCTCGCGGCCAACATGATCAACATTGGCGCCGATCTCTCCGGCATGGCCGATGCCGCCGAACTGCTGACAGGCGTCAATTCGCACATTTACGTCATCGTGTTTGGATTGGCGATCGCATACGCGACCGTGCGATTGCGTTACATCACGCTGGCCAACACGCTCAAGTGGTTGGCGCTCGTATTGCTCGCGTACGTGATCACGGCGTTCATGGTTGGACCCAACTGGCGCACAGTTGCACACGATACGTTTGTTCCGCGCGTGCCGGAGCACAGCGCGTGGAGCATGATTGTCGCAATTCTTGGCACAACCATTTCGCCATATCTCTTTTTCTGGCAGGCCTCGCAGGAAGTAGAAGAAGAGAAATCAATTGGACGCAAAACAATCGCGGCACGACGCGGTGCAACGCCCGAAGAATTATCGCTCCGTCGCTGGGACATTGGTGCGGGCACGTTCGTGTCCAACGGAGCGATGTTCTTCATCATTCTGACCACTGCACTCACACTGCATGCACACGGCATCAGAAATCTCAGTTCAAGCAGAGAGGTGGCCGAAGCATTGCAGCCATTGGCCGGCCGATACGCAACGCTGTTGTACGCCGTGGGCCTGATCGGAACCGGTGCGCTTGCAATCCCCACACTCGCAGGTTCGGCCAGCTACGCCTTCAGCGAATTGTTTGGTTGGCGGCAAGGCATGGACGAATCATTTCGGAAAGCGCCCGCATTCTACGCAACGCTTGTTGTTGCAGTGGTGTCGGGAATTGGTATGGACTTCGCGAACATTAGTCCGATTCAAGCCATGTATTGGTCGGCCATCGTAAATGGATTGCTGGCACCCTTCCTGATGATCGGCATTCTGCTTGTTGCATCCGATTCAAAAATCATGCAGGGAATGCCAAGTTCGCTGTTATCCAGGACAGTCGTTGGAATAACCACCGTCGCAATGTTTGCGGCCGCTATTGCGATGTTTGTGGTTTAGGTGTCGCGACAGGCTCCGAGCGCGAACGTAGAGATCTGGTAGACAGCGCTGAAACGGATTTTGCGGATTTAACGGATCATCCGGATACATCGCATCTCAATGGTGGAGTTGAGTGAATTGCGAATCGCGCAGCAATTGGTGATTCGTCTGGCAGTTGAACATAAAAAATCACGGAGCCGGCCGGTGCACCGCGACTTCACCTCCGGCGATGGCGCGTAGTATCCATTTGATCCGCCAAATCCGACAAATCCGTTTCAACGCCGTCTACGAGATCTGTGAATAGGCACGCCACAGCCCATGGCTCGTTCCGTAAGCAATTCATTTTGCCGTAAGTGTCGCGAGCCGCCTAATGCTCGCGATGCCCAGCAACGGGCCAACAGCAAGAACCGGAAACGCCCAACGCCATCCCACCGCGTTCACCAGCGGCGGAATAATCTGAATGGTGATTGTTGTCAGCAAAAATCCCATCGACACCTGCAGGGTGAGCGCAGTACCGACCGCGTGCGTCGGAACCTGCTCCGTGATCAGCACACTGAATTGCGCGCTATCTGCAATCACAAAGAATCCCCAAACCAGTGCGAGTGGCGCGAGCAACCACCAACTGCGTCCGAATGCAAATCCAATCAACAGGGCACAACTTCCGCTCGCCGCCATCGCCCACGAAACAAGTCGCGCTCGGCCAATGCGATCGGCAACTAATCCGCCCCAGACGCAACCAATGCCACCAACTGCTATCACACCAAATGCAATCAACGCGGTAATACGCGAATGCGGTGCAACATTCGCGCGTAACGCACGCTCTGCTTCACTGGCTGCGAGAAATGCGGGAATCCACGTCCAGAACGAATACAACTCGCCCATGTGGCCAAGGTAACCGCCTGTTGCCAACCGGTATTCGCGAACACGCAGCACTTCGGCCACACGTGCCCAGGCAAACGGACGCGCGGGAAATTCAAAAGGTCCGTCGCGATACGTAAACCAGATCAGCGCACCCGCCAATACCGCACTCAGTGATGCGAGTTGCGTAACCATCGCGACAGTTGCCGATGGAAATGCCTGCGCGAGATACGGCGAAGCTTTCCCGATTGTGAGCGCACCAACAATTGTACCAACGGCCAATCCACGCTGCGCACGAAACCAGGTTGCTGCCATCTTCATGGCGGGCGGATACACACCAGCCAGACAACATCCGGCAACAAAACGCGACAACAAAACAATTGACAACGAGTTTGCCCACGCCATGGGCAAGTTTGCAATCGCGCCGCACAGCGCAGCAACCGCAAACAATTTTCGCGCCGGAAAAATATCTGCGAAATTTAACAACGCACTGAACGCCGTGCCGGTGACGAAACCGAGTTGTACCGCAATGGTCAGCCATCCCACTTGTGACGTCGTCAGTCCGAACTGCGTTTTCAGTTGTGGGCCCACTGCACTACCCGTAAACCACAGCGCCATTCCCATCAACTCGGCCACTGCCAACACGGCCAGGATGCGCCAACGTGTCGCGCCGCGTTCACGTTCCGGCGAAATTTCACCCCAGGTGGCTGATGTTGATGTCATGCGTTTAGAAGCGGTGTTTCGAATGAAAAAACGACAGGGACTGACAGCGGGACGAAACTTTCACCCCAACTTCGGTGAGCGCTATTGCGGGCGTCACTGGCACGCTGAATAGTAGAGGTATGCGAGTTTTCAGTGCCCTGCTTTTTGTAGCTGCGTTGGAGGCAACAGCTGTTGCGCGTGTCCACGCGCAGCGCAGCGGAATCGTGGGCACTGTTTCGGATACGCTGGGAAATGCATTGGGTGGTGTGCAAGTTGAATTATCGGGCACCGACTACGGCTCGATCTCCAACATGCGCGGCGAATTTCGTTTGATGAAAGTGAAGCCAGGACCGTACGTCATTTTCATGCGACGCCTCGGCTTTGAAGCGATCTCGATGAAACTCGAAGTCAAAGATGGCGATCCAATGGAGCTCGACTTTGAACTCTCGCCAACAACGGTCCGACTCGCGACAATTTCGGTCAAAGAACCGTACATGTCTGAAAAGCTCAAGCGCGTGGGATTTGAAGGCCGGCTCAAGATGTCCGGAGTTCCCGCATCACACTTCATTACTCGCGCGGACATCGAGCAGCGAAACCCGATGTCACTCACGCATCTGATCGAGCGCCAGGGTGGTCGCGTTCGAAATTGTGTCGACGCGACGGTGTGGATCGATGGGATCCCGCCCTCCATTGGGCCCGACCCGCCTGCCGCGAACGCACCCGGTGGCGGTGCGTTCAGCCGCAACAGTTCGTTGCGTAGTGCGTCCCGCAGCGAGAACAGCAACGCGATGCGTTATCGCCCGCTCGAAAGCATCCCGGTCAAGACAGTCGATGGAATGGAGATCTTTGCCAGCATTTCGGAGGTGCCTGTCGAGTTTCGCAGCGGCGGCAACACGACAGTAAACGGCAAATGTGTCATTCTCATTTGGACCCGCGAAGGCAATCGATAAGCAAGGCGAACTGATTTGATCCGGGACACAAAAAAGCGGGG
>JBDTTO010000084.1:0-8827 GCA_039930585.1 Gemmatimonadaceae bacterium | reverse complement strand
AAACAGGAACCAGACGGAGAGCTTGAGTTCCTGCTCGCGGGGTTACTTGCTGCGGATTTTTCGGGTGGGTGCGACTGTTACGCCGAGAGTGAACATCGTGGAAAGATCACCGTAGTCATCTCGATGACGAATCGAGGCGCGCGCAAGAAATTTCCGACTGAACTGCACACCGACACCACCAAATATTTCGGCTCCGGTGCGAGTCAGTTGCGCCGTTGTCACCCCCGACGCCGGGTTGTAAGCCTCCTTGAACGTCGACCTCAGATAACCAACGCCTGCATACGGGATCAGCGTCACACTCGGCGACACGGTTTTCTGCATCCCAATTGATCCGCCCAGCAGCGTTTCGGTTATTCCTGGAAACGCGCCCTCCTCATTGAGCGATGTCTGGCGGTTCACGCTGACGATGGGGCACACCACCAGCACACTACCCGCGCGCAGCGACGACCCGGCCTGCGCACCGACGTCGAATGCGCGCTTGTTGTCTTCCGTGCTCAAAAATCCAACGTTGAGTCCACCGAACAGCAGCGGTTTGCCGAACAACACCCGCGCCTCGGGACCGTGCGCATTCTGAACGAAGCGGTAGTTCACACTGAGACTGACCGGCGCGTTATTCAGCGCGCGATGGCCAAGGCAGTTTTGCGCATGCACGCTTGATGCACAGAGCGCGAGCGCGGCGAGAAAAATTCGAGAGTGTTTCATCCGAAAGGTTTATCAATCGCCACGCTTTGTTTCGAGAACCAGTGCGCGCCATCTTCGGCGATGTAGACATCGTCTTCGAGGCGAATGCCGAACTCACCGGGAATCGCAATCGTGGGTTCGTCGCTGAAACACATGCCTGGCGCGATGAGCGTCTTGTTGCCCTTCACGAAGTTTGTCCACTCGTGACCGTCTAGTCCCATGCCGTGACCGGTGCGATGCGGAAGGCCTGGCACTTTGTACGCCGGACCAAAACCGCCCTTCTCAATCACCGCGCGTGCTGCAGCATCGACACTTTCGCACGTTGCGCCAATCTTGATGGCATTGAACGCTGCGGTTTGCGCGGCCAGCTCGAGATTCCACACGTCGGTTTGACGCTGCGTGGCTTTTCCGAAAACAACCGTGCGTGTGATGTCGGAAACGTAGCCTTCCACTTTGACGCCGTCATCAATCATGACCACGTCGCCTTCCTTGAGCGTTTGCGGCGTTGAGCTGCCGTGTGGCAGCGCCGTCCATTTGCCAAACTGCACACTGACATCGCCGCTGTAACCCAATGCCGTGAACGCGGCTTCGATGTTGCGTTGCAGTTCACCCTGCGGCATGCCCTCACGCAAGGTGGTGAGTCCAGCCTTGTACGCTTCGATGGTGACATCATTCGCGCGTTGCATCAGCGCGATTTCGGCTTTGGTCTTGATCATGCGACAGCCAGCCGTGATGGGCGTCGCATCAACCACTTCGATACCGTTGCCCGCTTTGCGAATTCCGTCAGCAATAAAGAACCGCACGCGTTCTTCCACAGCGATGCGACGATGTTTGATGCCGCGGTCCTTGATGATGCCAACGATCACATCGTACGGACTTTCATCTTCCTGCCACACGCGGATTTCATCGCCAAACACGGGCTTGAAGAGTTCACGCACGCGATCTTCTTCGAAACCCGGACACACGTACGCAATTTTTCCGCTGGCCGGAATGATCACACCAAAGGTGCGTTCACTCTGTCCCCAGCGCATACCCGTGTAATAAAAACAGCTAGTCGTGCCTTCCATGAAGATCGCATCGATCTTCTGTTCGCCCATCAACGTTTGCGCCTTGGCGATGCGCGCTTTGCGTTCGTCTTCTCTGATGGGAACAACACCCGCAGTCATTGGCTTGAGCGCGCGAATGACTGCGGGAATGTCTGAAGCGGGTTCTTTCGTACTGCCACCAGAATCACCGCCACCTTCTTTCGGCGCGCAACCCAGTGCGAGAGATCCTGCGCCCAGTGCTGCAGTGCCGAGGAAGCGGCGGCGATCGAGTGTCATGAATCGTATCTCCTAGTAACGTGGTTTCGTCTTGCGCGGCGCAGTGCCACACGTGACCGGGAACGTGCCTGGTGACTTGTCGCGCTTGATGAAATTCGGATCTTCCGACGCGAGATACACCATCATCGCCGCGAGCGTCGCGTTGTGCTTCAGATCATCGAACACCACCTTGTCGTACGTGTCGCGATTGGTGTGCCACGTATATGTGCTGTAGTTCCAGCCAACCGCGCCCATACCGAACGACGGTGTAGCGAGACACGTGAACACCGCACCGTCCGTACCGCCTGGATTGCCTGGTGCCATGTCGTTAAAGCTCCACGACACAACATTGCTGCTCGTGCTGTCCGTGAAATAACTCGGCAGCTTGTTATACCAGTCCTTCAAATGCACGCCGATGTCACTCAAGCCCGAGGACGACAACGACTGCACGCGACCGGTTCCGTTGTCCTGGTTGAACAACGCCTGCAAACCTTTGAGCACTTCCGGATGATCGTTCGTGAATGCGGTCGAACCGTTCAATCCCTGCTCTTCGGACGCCCAGTGTCCGACCATGATCGTGCGCTTTGGATTCGGATACACCTGCTTCAGAATGCGCATCGCTTCCATCGCCATCATCGTGCCGGTGCCGTTATCCGTTGCACCGGATGAAGCATCCCACGAATCAAAGTGCGCGGACAGCATCACGTATTCTTCCGGCTTTTCTGTTCCCTTGATTACGCCAATGGTGTTGAACGCCGGCTGTTCGCCGAGCAGGCTTGCATCAAGGTCGAGGCGAACGCGCGGATGCTGCTTGTTTTCCGCGAGGCGATACACGAGCGAATAGTCTTCGCAGGTAAGCGTGACCGCGGGCGCGATCTTGTTGTAGGACTCGAATACTTCGATCGTGCCCCAGCCACCAGCTCCACCAGGCGCGGCACCAAAACCACCACGTCCACCACCCGCAGCAGCACCGCCGGCTCCACCACCGCGCGCTGACATCGGGCCTGGCGCGTTAGCGGCGCCGCCACGTCCACCACCTGCCCCACGACCACCACCTGCAGGCGCCTGAGCCAGCGGATTTGCAAAGCCACTCAACTTGTTGCGCGACGAGATCATGCCGGCAACACCGGCCTTCTCAAGACGCATGCCGAGTGTGCCTGTGCCGAGGGCGAGCGCGTAGCCCGTACCGCGGTAGAGTTTGGTGCTATCCGGCGAGACGGCCCAATCCAGATTCATCTTCGCGATGGCAGTGTCGATGCGCGCGATGGATTCCGGCGTGCCAAAACGATTCCAGTCTTCGGACGGACGGCAGGTTGGCCACGATGGCGAAAGCAACACAATCTTGCCCTTGGCCTGCGGCAGCCATTTCACGAACTCGGTGCTATCCGCGAACTTCGGGAGTACGATGGCTTCGGCCGTGACCGGTACTCCCTTCGTGCCCGGGCTCCACGCGAGCATGGTGCCTTCCAGCGAGCGAACGCGAGGCGTCACGAGATCGATATGCGACACTCCACGACGCCAACCACGCCACGTGCCATAGTTCTCTCGGCGCGTCTCAATGCCCCATTGCTTGTACTTGCTCATCACCCAGTTGCTGGCAGACAGGATGCCGGGGCTACCGGTCAGGCGTGGCCCAATGCTGTCGAAGAGCGTTTGCGAGAGTGATTGCACCTGCGAGCTGTCCATGCCCTGGTTCCAGATGCGCTGGAGGACGGCGTCGTTGGTGGGGAATTTTGGTGTCGGCTGCGCACCGAGCGCGGCGCCAGCTACCGTAAAGGCAGCGACAGCCGATACGGCCGAGCGTGAGAGAGAGCGTGACATGGCCAATGGATCAGAGGAAACGGACGGGGGCGATATTGCGGGCGATACTGCATGCTTCTTGCGAGTGCAATTTGCGCGTTGGCGCGGCAATGTCTATCGCTACTTTCAAGACAGTCACTACTGCTCGCTGACTTCTCACTCAACCCGCGCCTGCATGTACGCCATCGCCCTGATTCGTTACCGTCGTCCGTTTGATGAAATTGCGCCCAAGGTGGACGAACACCGCGCGTATTTGCGTGAGCTCAAAGCCGCCGGATTGCTGCTGGCATCGGGCCCAATGGATCCGCGCTCGGGCGGCATGCTGCTGCTGCGCGTGCCGGATGAAAATTCATCAACGGCGCTTGATAACATCCGCGATGGCGATCCGTTCACGAAACTCAATCTGGCGCAGTACGAACTGATTCCGTGGATTCCGGTGATTGGCAAGGAAGACCTCGACAAACTGGGCACCTGATACAAGCCAACACAACACACGTTGATCGTGCGCCGACAATTGTCATGAGCGAAGCTCCGTTGTCGGCGCCGAGTATTGTGAATGTGCGTCAGTCGCGCGCGGTGCGGTTGTATCGCACGTTTGAGCGATGGGCAAATGCGGGATGGGCGAACAGCGTTGTATTTGGATGGGGATTGTTGCAGGCGTCATTTGTACCGGGATTTGTTGACGTTCTATTTCTCCCGCTCGCGATTGCGAAGCCGAAAGACGCATACAAACTCGCGCTTGTTTCTGCTGCGGGAACGGTGGTTGGCAGCATTGGATTGTATTGGGCTGGCGCGCTTGCGCTCGCGCAATTGTCCGGGGCTCTCGCCAAGTGGTTGGGAGTTGGTGCGAGCGATCTCTCGTACATGCAACAGATACTCGACAAGTATGGTTGGCTTGCAATTTTCGCGAGTACGATGAGTCCGTTGTCGACGAAGCTGACGAGTGTCGCGTCGGGTGCGTTCAATGTTCCGTTTGCGGCGTTTACAGCGGCACTGACGGCGGGGCGGTTGACTCGTGTTTTGATATTTGCATATCTCGTGCGCCACGGTGGTGCCACGTCGGTGGCGAAGTGGCTCAAGGTTCCGCAATGACGCATGCGCGGTTTGCCGAATGAGTTCGCGCGAAGAGTACGTACTGTTGTACGATGGGCTCTGCGGATTTTGTGACGGTGCTGTGCAGTTCATTATGGCGCGCGACAAACAACGCACGCTCACGTTTGCCGCGCTGCAAGGCGATTATGCGCGAGCATTGATTGAGCGACATCCGGAACTGCGTGACATTGATTCGCTGGTGTTTGTGCGCGGGTTCGGTGGTGCGACATCACCTTCAGAAGTTGTGTTGGTGCGGAGTGATGCGGTGGTTGCAATTGCGAAGTATTTGGGCGGCGCGTGGAGTGCGTTGGGAATGTTGATGCGCGTATTGCCGCGAGCCGTTCGCGACTGGGGCTACGATCGGTTTGCGGGAGTGCGCTACCGGATCTTTGGGCGGCGTGACGAGTGCCGGATTCCGTCAGCTGAAGAACGAGCGCGATTTATAGACTGAGGTTGATCGATCGGCATCAGGGGGTCCGATCAATGGGGTCAGAGTCGCCGAAAAATGGTACGGGATTTTCAATGGGGTCAGAGTCGCCGAAAAATGGTACGGATGATTCAGAATTCCGGTCTTGCACGTTTTCACTTTGCATTATAAAGTTCTTCGCATGACCGGACTCGAACTCTTTGGCGAAGACACCCCCTCCGCCGCCCGACAGCTCCTCTTTCGCGACTCCGCCGGCGCGGAAACCCCGGCTGACGTTGTGCGATGGTGGGAAAAGCGGCGCCTGGCATACAACATCGGTGTTGGCTCCGTCGGTCTCGTGTCGCTGGGCGTCATGACTGTCAGCAACTCGGTCGGTCCCCACGGAAAGTTCTACGCTGGTCCGCCGCTGGCTGCAATTATCGCGTTCGGAGTCCTCGCCAACCTCTTTTACACGACCGGCTGGCTCTCCGAAATCATGCTGCGCCCGCTCTTTGGCCGTCGGACCGGAACCGTTGGCGCAGCCATCTTCCGCTACGGATTCGCATTTTCCATTGGCCTGACCCTGCTGCCCATGGGGCTCTCCGTCTTGGGATTGATGTTGCGCGTAGTCGGCATAATGCATTAACGGCATCCCCCCATCGCCCCTCGGCCGCACAAAGTGACAGTTCGGGCCCGCCGGGCCGATACTCACAGGAATGCGAAAGCCCTTCCTGATTCTGAGCCTGATCGTGATCTCCACCATTGGCGTGGTCTCACAATTCTGGCCTCCCGTTTTGTGGTCATTCCTGATTGTGCTGCCGCTGTTTGCACGCGGCATCGCCGACATGGCGCAAACGAAACAAGCGATTCGCCGCAACTATCCCGTTGTGGGACACATGCGGTACATCCTCGAACGCATTCGACCTGAGATCAATCAGTATTTCGTCGAATCAAACAGCGACGGTAAACCATTCAGTCGCAACGATCGCAGCGTCGTGTATCAACGCGCGAAAGGCGACGTGGACACACTGCCATTCGGAACGCAGCGCGACGTGTATGCTGCCGGATACGAATGGATCAATCACTCGCTGGCACCCGTACACGCCGATCCTGAACAAGCGCGCGTGCTGGTAGGAGGACCCGATTGCAAGCAACCATACTCTGCATCGATGTTCAACGTGTCGGGCATGAGTTACGGCTCGCTCAGCAAGAACGCGGTGCTCGCACTGAACGCTGGTGCAAAAGCCGGCGGATTCGCGCACAACACTGGTGAAGGTGGATTGAGTCCGTACCACCTGGAACCCGGTGGCGATATCATCTGGCAAATTGGCACGGGCTATTTCGGTTGCCGCGATAAGCAGGGCAACTTTAACGTGGATGAATTTCGGAAACGCGCCACGTTGCCGAATGTGAAGATGATTGAGATCAAACTGTCACAAGGCGCGAAGCCTGGGCACGGCGGCATTCTTCCCGCGAAAAAACTCACGCTTGAAATAGTGGAAATCCGCGGCGTTGAAATGGGCAAGGATGTCATTTCGCCACCCGCACACTCCGTGTTTTCGACTCCACTTGGTCTCCTTCATTTTGTAAAGCAGTTGCGCGAGGCATCGGGTGGCAAGCCGATTGGCTTCAAACTATGCGTCGGAAAACGGCACGAATTTCTCGGCATTGTGAAAGCGATGTTGTTGACGGGCATAACGCCGGATTTCATCACCGTTGATGGTGGCGAAGGCGGAACAGGCGCCGCGCCACTGGAATTTTCAGATTCGGTTGGCACACCACTGAACGAAGGTTTGTCATTCGTACACAACGCACTGATTGGCGCCGGATTGCGTGATCGCATTCGCATCATCGCATCGGGAAAGATCAACACAGGATTTCAGATTGCCACGAAAGTTGCATTGGGCGCCGACATGTGCAACGCAGCTCGCGCGATGATGTTTGCGATTGGTTGCATTCAGGCACTCAAGTGCAATACGAACGAATGCCCGACGGGTGTTGCTACGCAGGATCCATATCTCGTTGGTGGCCTGCATGTTGGCGACAAAGCCACTCGCGTTACACGGTATCAACGCGAAACAGTCAAGAGTTTCTTTGAAGTGCTTGGCGCTGCAGGCCTCAAACGTCCGTCCGATCTCAAGCCGTGGTTCATCATGAAACGCATGAACTCCATGGAAATTCGGAGCTATCACGAGTTGTATCCGCCCACGGCAGTTGGTGCCTTTCTTGCCGAGGAAGTGCAGGGCTCGATGGCAGACGCATGGGAGATGGCGCGCGCCGACGCATTCTGATTTACGAGAAAAACAAACGCGCCGACTGCAAAAATGCTGCAGTCGGCGCGTTTGCCTTTTTTCCAACAGCTTTGTCGCTCTACTTTGATGTGCCCAGCTTGAAGTGCACGCCAACGCTGACGACTGCGTTGTTTCCCGCGTCATTCAACACGGTATAAACGAACTGCGCAAACGGTTGGATGCGACTTGATGTATTGAGACTTCCGCCCATGCTGTAATTGAAGCCAACATTCGTCTGGCCGTCCACCGCGGCATCGTCATAGCTGACCTTCTCCAGCGCAACTGCCAATCGGCAGCAACCGTTAGTCGGAAATCAGGGCCGGTGCGCTGCCTTTGGTAAAAAGCATAGTGCGACGAGCCGCGGGCGCCTCGAATTGCACAATGTTCACCTGATCGGCATGAAACTCCGTCAACATTTGATTACGCACGCGCACTCCTTTGTTTCCTGCAGGCAGCGAAACCTTGAAACACATCCAATACAGTTCATTGACCCGCTTGATTCCACAAGATTCCAGCACGACGGGTTTGCCTTCGGCGTTGGTAACGGTGAAAAATGACTGCACGTAACGCAACACATCGGCCGCTAGTGCTGATGAATCCACTGGCGGTTTCCGGCCGGAAAATTTCGCGACGGTTGCCGAAAAATCATCTGCAAATGCGCGCACGTTGAAGGTGACCGCGTGCGCTTCGACGCTCACTTTCGTGAGCGTGGTGTGAATGGGATGCGCGTTTGCCTTTTGACTTGCGCCGAGCATCAACGTGATTGCTAAACTTGCGCGACCGAACACGCGACGGCGTGCGGTGGATTTCGACGAACTGTTCATCGCGGAAAACGCTCCCATGCCCAGCCCGTTGCCACGACCGTAACGAGTGCGGAAATGCCAATCAGACGAATCTGAAACGGGTCTGGCGACGTGGCAGTGCGCGGCAACTGACGCAACGCGCGATCAATCAGCCAGAACAGTGCCGCCGCAAAAGCGAGGACGACAATTTGTCCCAACTCGATGCCAACGTTGAACGCCAACAATGGTACCGCGATACGTTCGACAAAGAGACTTTTGAGATATCCGGCGAAACCTGCGCCGTGAACCAATCCGAAAATTCCGGCGAACACCGGACGATGCTTTCCCTTCGCGCCCGACGCTGCACGTTCACGCAGAATGAGATTTTCAATTCCCGTTGCAACGATGGTGACGGGAATAAGAAACTCCACAATATTGGCAGGCAACACGAGCAGGCCCGTGACCGCCAGCGCC
>JBDTTO010000083.1:0-8828 GCA_039930585.1 Gemmatimonadaceae bacterium | reverse complement strand
GTGGATTGAACGCGAAAGACTTCGAGCTCGTACGCGTGAACAACATTGCATTTGGTGAGACTGTACTACGCAAGCCGATTGAGACAGTGCGCGCCGCGCAGGGAACGTTTCAACAGCTCGATTTCTCGGAGATCAACACACCCGGCGATTACGTGTTGCGCGCTGGTGGCGAGACGACAAAACCGTTTCGCATTGGTGACGATGCGTGGAAGTCGTCAATCTGGAAAACACTCAACTTCTATTACGGCAACCGCTGCGGATTTGATGTTCCGGGAGTGCATCCGGTAGACCATCTGGACTGGTTCGCAACGCTTGGCGACAAACGCATTACCATGAGCGGTGGTTGGCACGATGCCGGTGATCTTTCGCAGGGGGTGATCAACACGGGTGAAGGCACGTACGCGATGTTTGCGCTGGCGGACAAGATTGCAAAACGTGGTGATGATCCGGCGTTGGTTGAAAGGTTAATCGAAGAAGCGAAGTGGGGATTGGACTGGGTGTTACGTGTGCGATTCGATGGTGGATATCGCATGGGTTTTGGCAGTCACAACTATTGGACCAACAACATTGTTGGTGACGCTGACGACAAATCGGTTGAAGCGAAGAACAATCCGAACGCGAACTACATTGCCGCTGCGGCCGAGGGAATCGCGTATCGCGTTCTGAAGACGCGCGATCCGGCACTGGCCGCACGCAGCTTGCGCATCGCGCGGGAAGATTGGGAGTACGCCATTGTTGGAATCGAAGGCCCGTCAACGTGGCACACTCCGGCATTTGCCGCATCGCGCATGGAGCTCGCTGGAATTGGCATAACTGCATCGCTTGAACTGTGGCGTGCAACCGGTGAAGCAAAGTATCGCGACAAGGCGACTGAACTTGGACGCATCATCATGTCGTCGCAGCAAGTGGCACGCGTTGGCCGTGTGTTTCCGCTATCCGGATTTTTCTACACCGGCCCCGATCGTGACACGATCTTTCATCAGTTTCATCGCGCGGCCGACCAGGCACCAATTGTTGCGCTCTCACAGTTGCTTGAAACGCTGCCTGATCACGCGGACTGGATGCCGTGGTATGCGACGGTCGCGCGATACGCTGAGTATCAAAAGAAGAGCGCGACCATTACAGCGCCGTACGGAGTGCTGCCCGCGTATGTATATCGCGTTGTCGATAGCGTACAGGTGCCGGATTCCGGTGGACGATATATGGAGAAGCAATCCGAGTACGCCGCACAGGTTCGCGCCGGAACGCCAATGGGCGACGGTTGGTTTCTGCGCACGTTTCCGGTTTGGTTTTCACGCCGCGGCAACTACGGTGTGTTGCTCTCACAGGCGAAGGGACTCTCGGCCGCATCCCGATTGCGTGGAGACAGCGCTGGACTTGATCTCGCGCAAAAGCAGGCGCAATGGGTCGTTGGCCGCAATCCGTTCACGCAAAGCACCATGTACGGCGAGGGTTACAACTGGGCGCAACAGTACAGCGTGTCGTCCAGCGATTTTGTGGGATCATTGCCGGTCGGAATGCAAAGCCGTGGAAACACGGATCTTCCGTATTGGCCGTCGGCCAACATGTACGTGTACAAGGAAGTGTGGGTACACTCCAGCAACCGTTGGTTGTGGTTGATGGAAGATCTGCTTCCGCAATTGCCCGCCGTTGATACAACGCCGTTTTCGAACTTCACGCTGTCGAGTTCAACGGCAGCCAACGGCGATGTGACCGTTAAACTCATGGCAACCGGCTCCGGGGCGCACACTTATTCACTGCGCATGGAAAACATTCGTTTTTCGCAGCCAGCGCGCAGTGTCACGCTCGTGACCGGAACACCCAATACTTTAGAGTGGAAGGGACGCCGAGTCGATGCGAACGCGCCCTGGGTCGTCGTTGCAATCGAAGACAACAACACCACTCGGCGACACGAACTTTTTCAGAACTGATTTCGAAGCGCGAACGCATTGATACCCTCAACGTGGTTCACTTACGGCGTAGGTATCGCGCACATAGGTTTTTCAGATCTCTCCTCCATCCCCAACTGACTCACATGCAACGCCTCGGCTCGGCTCTCAGAAGCATCTATACAATCGCAGTTTGCAGTTTGCCAATTGCCGCAGGCGCGCAAACGATTCCGATTCGGGAGCTGGCGGCCCCCAATGCGCGTACAACCGAATCGTTCGGTAACATCTTTGGTGTGCGTCCATTGAGCGGAGGGAAGGTGCTGGTGAACGATGGCGTGCGTCGTCAGTTGATTATCCTCGACGAAAAATTTGCAACGCGCACCATCGCAATCGATTCCGTCACAACAGGCGGACAGAGCTACGGGCCGCGCGCCAGCCCGCTCATTCCGTACCTGGCCGATTCAACTTTCTTTGTTGACGGCGCGTCGCTCACGTTGCTTGTGATCGATCCCAACGGAAAAATCGCGCGGGTAATGTCGGCCCCAAAACCGGGAGATGTGTCCGCGTTGGCAAGTGGCGCGTCGGGCGTGGATGCGAAGGGCAATCTCGTATATCGCGGTCGCTCTCCCGCGACGCCAACGCCTGCGGCCGGCAGTGCCGCATCGGCCGCGCAAGCTTCTGATTCACAACCGATTGTGCGTGCCGATTTTGACACTCGCCAGGTTGACACGCTTGGTCGCGTGAAAGTGCGGAGCGGCGGGCGTACCGTTGTGTCACAGGATCCGAATGGAAAGACGATCGCAGTCACGACGGTCAATCCACTCAGCACGGTTGATGAGTGGGGGGTGATGTCCGATGGCACTGTCGCTTTCGTTCGCGGCCAAGACTACCACATCGATTTTCTCGCACCGGACGGCAAGGCGTATGCAAGCGCGAAATTGCCATTTGACTGGAAGCGGTTGACTGACGAAGACAAGCAAGCGCTGGTCGATTCCGCGCGAAACGCGATCAACAAGGCTGTTTCGGATGCGCGCGCAAAAGCTGCCAATCCAGCGGAAGCAGACCGCGCCGCTTCGATAGCGACAATGATGGCGCTGGCGAGCGCGATGGGAATGAGCAGTGGTGGGGGTATGGGCGGAGGAATGGGAGGAGGAACTGTTGGCGGCGCCGCACCGATGGGCCCGATGCCGGCAATGCCGACGATGGTGACCGAGTTCGTTCCGCTCAAAGAAATCACCGACTACTACCCGGCAATTCGCGCCGGAGCGGTGAAGGCCGATCTCGACGGCAACCTTTGGATTCTACCAACAAGTTCTGCGCAGTCGAAAGCCGGAGAACTTATTTACGACATTGTCAACAAACAGGGTGTGCTCACGCAGCGCGTGCGCGTGCCATTGGGTCGATCAATTGCCGGTTTTGGTCACAAGGGAATTGTGTATCTGATGCAGCGCGATGCGAACGGCGCGTGGTTCCTCGAACGCACGCGAATTGTTGGCGTGACCACGCAGTAGCTGAGCTAAACGTCGGGCTTCAAGTAGACCGCTTTCATGGTGTCGAATGGGTGCGTAAACGGCTGCTGAGTCAACGTCCGTGGTTAGTGACACTTCTCACAGTGTGACCACGGGCGGTGCTCTTGCGGCTGCATTGAGGCGCTTCTATACCTCTGTCGCCCTGGTGTGGACGGAGCGTTTTGGCGGTTTTCCGGTATGCATTTGGGTCCGTAAAATTGCGACAATCGCAAAGGCAGAGCACGCGCTTTCGCGATGGAATAAACGCTTCACCCCTGCAAGGACCACCTACCGATGGCGAGAGCAAGCCGAGTCGATGGCGCGAGCCAGGCGACGCCGGAGCCCACTTCTGCGACCAGTCTGGACCGGAGCGCACTGCTACATGCGCTGCAGCGCATGCGAGCTGGCGATTTTACCGTCAGGCTTCCCGGCGACTTGTCCGGCACCGATGGAAAAATTGCTGACACGTTCAACGAAATTGTCGCGGCCAATCAGAACATCGCCAGCGAATTGTTGCGCGTCGGCCATGTAGTCGGCAAAGAAGGAAAGCCGCGACAACGCGCGAAGTTCGAACAGACCAAGGGATCGTGGGGCGAGATGGAGGGCTCAGTCAATACACTGATTGACGATCTGCTCCGACCCACGACCGAAGTAACCGGTGCAATTGCCGCCGTGGCGCAGGGAAACCTGTCACAAACGATTCGCCTCGACGTGGATGGTCGGCCGCTTGAAGGTGAATTCCTTCGCTCAGCGACCATCGTCAACACGATGATTCAACAGCTGGGCGTGTTCACATCCGAAGTGACGCGCGTGGCGCGCGAAGTCGGCTCGGACGGCAAGCTTGGTGGTCAGGCACAGGTACCGGGTGTGAGCGGCGTGTGGAAGGATTTGACAGAGTCCGTGAACTCGATGGCGAGTAACCTGACGGCACAGGTGCGCAACATTTCCGAAGTGACGATTGCAGTTGCCAGTGGTGATCTCTCGCGCAAAATCACTGTTGACGTGCGAGGCGAAATTCTGCAGTTGAAGGAAGCCATCAACACCATGGTTGATCAGTTGCGCTCGTTTGCGTCGGAAGTAACACGCGTGGCGCGCGAAGTTGGTACCGAAGGAAAGTTGGGCGGACAAGCGGTGGTGCCGGGTGTGGCCGGAACGTGGAAGGATTTGACGGACTCGGTTAATGCAATGGCGGGCAATCTTACGAGTCAGGTTCGTAACATTGCCGAAGTAACGACGGCCGTGGCGCGTGGCGATTTGTCTCGTAAAATCACGGTAAACGTTTCGGGAGAAATTCTCGCACTGAAAGACACCATCAATACGATGGTGGATCAGCTGAATGCATTCGCGGGCGAAGTGACGCGTGTTGCACGCGAAGTTGGTACCGAAGGAAAACTTGGTGGTCAGGCAGCCGTGCCGGGCGTCGGTGGAACGTGGAAAGATCTTACCGACAACGTGAACTTCATGGCGTCCAACCTGACGGCGCAGGTTCGCAACATTGCCGAAGTGGCGACCGCTATCGCGCGTGGCGATTTGTCCAAGAAAATCACCGTGAACGTGTCCGGCGAAATTCTGGAGTTGAAAGAAACGCTCAACACGATGGTCGATCAGTTGAACGGTTTCGCGTCCGAAGTCACACGCGTGGCGCGCGAAGTTGGAACCGAAGGTCGATTGGGAGGACAGGCGGCCGTGCCTGGTGTGGCCGGTACGTGGAAAGATCTGACCGACAACGTGAATTTGTTGGGCGCCAATCTTACAACGCAGGTTCGAAACATTGCCGAAGTAACAACGGCCGTGGCGCGCGGCGATTTGTCACGCAAGATCACTGTAGACGTGAAAGGCGAAGTGCTTGAACTCAAGGTCACCATCAACACGATGGTCGATCAGCTGAATGCGTTCGCCGCCGAAGTTACCCGCGTGGCCCGCGAAGTTGGTACGGAAGGAAAACTTGGCGGACAGGCACAGGTGCTTGGTGTTGCCGGTACGTGGAAAGATCTCACGGACTCCGTGAACTCCATGGCCAGTAATCTCACGGGCCAGGTGCGCAACATTGCCGAAGTGGCAACGGCCGTGGCGAGAGGTGACTTGTCTCGACGTATTACCGTTGACGTGAAAGGCGAAATCCTTGAGCTCAAGGATACGCTCAACACGATGGTTGATCAGCTCAACGCATTTGCATCCGAAGTGACACGCGTTGCGCGCGAAGTTGGTACCGACGGACGACTGGGCGGACAAGCACTCGTGCGCGGTGTCGGTGGTACGTGGAAAGATCTTACGGACTCCGTGAACTTCATGGCGTCAAACCTTACGGCGCAGGTGCGTAACATCGCCGAAGTTGCAACCGCGATCGCCAATGGCGATTTGTCGAAGAAGATCACGGTAGACGTGTCGGGCGAAATTCTGGAGTTGAAAGACACGCTCAACACGATGGTCGATCAGCTGAACGCATTCGCGTCCGAAGTCACGCGCGTTGCACGCGAAGTTGGTACCGAAGGAAAACTTGGCGGCCAGGCGCAGGTGCCGGGTGTTGCCGGAACCTGGAAAGGTTTGACCGACAACGTGAACTTCATGGCCAACAATCTCACGGCGCAGGTTCGCAACATTGCCGAAGTAACAACGGCCGTTGCGCGTGGTGACTTGTCGCGCAAAATCACGGTAAACGTTTCGGGAGAAATTCTGGAGCTCAAGAACACCATCAACACGATGGTGGATCAGCTGAACGGCTTTGCCGGCGAAGTCACGCGCGTGGCCCGCGAAGTTGGTACCGACGGCCGTTTGGGCGGCCAGGCCGAAGTGCCTGGCGTGGCCGGTACGTGGAAAGATCTCACCGACAACGTGAACGTCATGGCCTCGAACCTCACCGAGCAGGTGCGCGGTATCGTGAAAGTAGTAACCGCCGTAGCAAACGGTGACTTGAAACCGAAGCTCACGGTAAATGCGAAAGGCGAAGTGGCAGCACTCGCTGAAACGATCAACGACATGACGGGAACGCTTGCCACGTTTGCCGATCAGGTTACAACGGTTGCACGCGAAGTTGGTGTTGATGGGCGACTGGGCGGACAAGCCAACGTGCCCGGCGCCGCCGGTACGTGGAAGGATCTCACAGGTAACGTGAATCTTCTCGCTGCAAATCTTACCACGCAGGTTCGCGCCATTGCCGAAGTGGCAACCGCCGTAACACAAGGCGATCTCACGCGATCAATTCAGGTTGACGCGCGCGGCGAAGTGGCCGAGCTGAAAGACAACATCAATACGATGATTGACAATCTTCGTCTTACGACGGAGCGCAACACTGACGAAGACTGGCTGAAAACAAACCTCGCGCGCTTCACTGGCATGTTGCAGGGACAGCGCGATCTCGCCACCGTGGGACGCATGTTGTTGTCCGAGTTGACGCCGCTGGTTGATGCACAACAGGGCGTGATCTATCGCATGGAAACTGTGGATGGCCCGTCACTCAAGCTGGTGGCGACCTTTGCCGACGACGGAGAAAACGGGCATCGCGAGTTCCTGAACATTGGCGAAGGACTGCTGGGGCAATGCGCCGCAGACAAGCGTCGCATGATCATCGACACAGTTCCGGCGTCCACGGTGCCGATCAGTTCCGGCCTCGTTCGCGCCATGCCACAAAGCGTGATCGTACTGCCAATTCTGTTCGAAGACGAAGTTAAAGCCGTGATCGAACTCGCGTCGCTCCGTCCGTTCACCGCATCACACCTGGCGTTTCTCGAACAGCTCACGGCCAGTATCGGCATCGTGCTTAACAGCATCGAAGCCACGATGCAAACAGAAGGACTGCTGATGCAGTCGCAACAGCTTGCTGCCGAACTGCAAACGCAAAAACGCGAGTTGCAGGACACGAACGAGCAGCTCGCACAAAAAGCGCAGCAGCTGGCCGAACAAAACGCCGAAGTCGAGCGCAAGAATCAGGAAATCGAACACGCGCGCCGCGCCGTTGAAGAAAAGGCGACGGAACTCGCGCTTACGTCGAAGTACAAGTCGGAATTCCTGGCGAACATGTCGCACGAACTCCGCACACCACTCAACAGTATCCTCATCCTTGGCCAGCAACTCGGCGAAAACGTCGAGGGAAATCTCACACCAAAGCAGGTCGAGTTCTCGCGTACGATTCACGGCGCCGGTACGGATCTGTTGAACCTGATTACCGACATCCTCGATCTGTCCAAGATCGAATCGGGAACCGTTACCGTCGTCGCCGAAGAAGTTGTCCTTGGCACCGTGCTCGAAGCCGTCACGCGGCCGTTTGTGCATGAAGCGGACAATCGTCGCCTGTTGCTCGAAGTAAGCATCGATAGTTCGCTCAAGAAGACGATGACCACTGACGCAAAACGTTTGCAGCAAGTGCTCAAGAATCTTTTCTCAAACGCATTCAAGTTTACGGAACAAGGCGGAGTGCGATTGAGTGTCGCGCCCGCAGCGAGTGGTTGGACGGTGGATCATCCGGTGCTCAAACGCGCCAGCAGTGTTGTGGCTTTTGAAGTATCCGATACCGGCATTGGAATTCCGCCGGAAAAACAACGCATCATTTTCGAAGCCTTTCAACAGGCTGACGCCGGCACCAGCCGCAAATACGGCGGCACGGGATTGGGACTCGCAATCAGCCGCGAACTC
This sequence comes from Gemmatimonadaceae bacterium, assembly GCA_039930585.1. Lineage (GTDB taxonomy): Bacteria > Gemmatimonadota > Gemmatimonadetes > Gemmatimonadales > Gemmatimonadaceae > Gemmatimonas. Next base: position 802 of record JBDTTO010000083.1, on the reverse strand, counting down.
GCATCACTGCTGGGCGGCGAAATCCAGTTGCGAAGCACGCCTGGTATTGGCAGTACGTTTACGCTGTATCTGCCAAACGCATATGTCGGCCCGTCAACGATCATGCCGGCGACACCCACTGGCGAACATCGCGCGGCGGTTCCATTCGCAACGCGCGCGCCCGACCGACCGATTGAACAATTGCCGGACGACCGCAATGAGATTGCAGAAGGTGACACCGTGATGTTGATCGTGGAAGACGATCCACATTACGCGCGCATTTTGCTTGATCAGGCGCACTCGCAAGGATTCAAAGTTGTGGTCGCCATGCGTGGCGGTGAAGTGCTGGGGCTCGCACGTGAGTACAAACCGACCGCAATCAGTCTTGATGTATTCCTGCCCGACATGCTGGGCTGGACCGTCCTGAATCAACTGAAACAAAACGCGTCGTTGCGCCACATCCCGGTGCAGATGGTAACGCTGGATGAAGACCGCCAACACGGGTTGTCGCGCGGCGCATTCAATTTCTTGCCGAAACCAACAACATTAGAAGGATTGGAAGCGGCCATTGCTCGCATCAAGCAATTTTCGACACCGCGCAGTAAACGCCTGCTCATTGTCGAAGACAACGAGGCAGAACGTCTCAGCATATCGGCACTGCTGGGCCACGACGACATCGAGATCCATTCCGCGGCAACAGGCGCGGAAGCGTTGCGGTCGTTGCGCGCCGAGCCGTTTGATTGCGCAGTGCTCGATCTGCGACTTCCTGACATGTCAGGGTTCGATGTGCTCGAAAGTATTCGCGATGACGCCAGCCTGACCG
>JBDTTO010000082.1:0-8834 GCA_039930585.1 Gemmatimonadaceae bacterium | reverse complement strand
ACGCGTGATTCCCATTGCGCGCAGGATTCCAATTTCGCGCGACTTCTGCACTACCGAAACGACGAGCACACTCGCGATACCAAACGCCACCGAAAGCCCAACGAAAAACCGAATCGCATCCATCGAAATGGTCTGCGCGGTAATCGCCGTAAAGAACTGTGCGTTTGCCGAAATCCAACTGTCAGCCTCCACGCTGGCCGTGCTCATGATGCGCTGCGCGATTACCTCGGCCGCATATACATCGCGCACGGTCACGTCGATGGACGTCACGCCGCCCGGCAATGCCATCAACGTCTGCGCCGTGCGCAAGGCGACAAAGGTGCTGCGTTCGTTCACATACTTGTTGCCCATATCGAAAATGCCGATGACGGTAAGCGTGGTGACTACGCCGCCCGCGCCCGTGACATTCAGCTTGTCTCCCACGCCGATGCCAAGGTCTGCTGCGAGTTGGATGCCGATGAGGATGTTTGTACCGTCGAGACGCGCGGACCCTTTCACGATTTTCGATGGCAGTTGCACCACGCGAAAGTAGAGATCCGGGATCATTCCCGTCAGCCCGATTACGCGCGAGACATCACCGCGCACCACGACCGCAGAACCGGCGACGGAGGGCGAGGCAATAACAACCTCGGGCATAGCGGCCACCTGCGCTACGACATTCTGCCATTGATCGATTCCCTTCAGCCGTTGCAACGGCGCCTGCATCACCGCGCCCTCGCGCACGCCCGGCACTGCATCGCGCAGCGCGCGCACAATGTCCTTGCGCGGTGTGAGCTGAATGTGCGGAATTCCCGTCAACACGCGCTCGATGAGGCTCGATTGCAATCCAGTGATGAGCGCAGAGATAAAGACGATCACCGCGACGCCGAGTGCAACGCCGCCGACGATGAAGGCCGTCTGCACACGCCCTTCGCGGAGAAAGCGGATCCCCACGATCCATTCGAACGGCATCCATCGTGCGAACGGTTGCGGCGCCGTATCCATCGCGATTGGCAACGGTTCCGTCGGCGCATCGGCAGATACGACCGCGGTCGTCACTTCACAATCACGGGCAACTGTGCGCGCACGCGCGTACCGTCATGCACACTCAGGTTGGTTGCCGGCACAACTCGATCACCAGGTGACACGCCAGTGAGCACTTCGCTCAATCCGCCGCTGCGCAGGCCGAGCGAGACTGCCGTTCGCCGCACATGCCCACCTGTCACCAGGTACACCCACGGCGCACTCGAGTCGGGATCGTGTACCGCATCACTTGGCACGAGCGTTGCGCTGTCGCGCCGTGCGATCTCGATGTCGACGGAGGCGGTCATGTCCTGCTTCAGGTACGACGGCGGCGAAGTGACAGTGAGCTTCACTTCAACCGCACCACGTTGCGCGTCGACGCCTGGATTTACATACACAACCGTGGCCGCGAAACGATCCTTGGGGTACGCGTCCGCGGACGCAAGCGCGGTAAGGCCGAGTCGCATCAATTGCAAATTCTTCTCGTCGATCTGCACGACAAGTTGCGTTTCGCCGCCGGGAGACAACGTCATCAGAATTCGTCCGGGCTGCACGACGTCACCCGGCTCGACATTGCGCGAGATCAATGTACCGGCGCGTTGCGCACGCACCGTCGCGTAAGTCAATCGTGCACGCGCGAGATCGGCACCGGCGCGCGATTGTGACAGCGTAGCCTGCGCCGCTGCTTCATCGCTCCCGTTGGCGCGCGCGCTCGCGACCTGGCGCTCCGCACTCACCATCTGCGCCGCAGCCACTTGCTCGGCGCGGCGGGCGTCGTCGCGGGCTGCTGGACTAATTGCGCCGCCGGCGAGCAACGCCTCGCTTCGTCTCAATGCATCGACTGTCGCGTCGTGACCGAGTTGCGCCTGCCGCAATGCCTGCACTGCGAGTGGCGACTGCACTTCGGCAATCTGTCTAACGCGCGCGAACGCCGCTTGCACTGCGTGCTGTGATTGGTTGAGTGACGCCGCAAGCTCAGACGACTCAAGCTGGATGAGCGTTGCGCCAGCCGCGACGATCTGTCCTTCCGTCACCGGTACGCGTAGCACGGTGCCCGTGACTTGCACGCCGACATCAATGCGATGTGGTGTTTCCACTCGGCCAGATGCGACTACGCTCTGCACGAAGTTCGCGCGGACCACCGATTCCACTGCCACCAAAGGACCGAGCACCAGCCGCGGGCCGAAGAGTCCGGCGATTGCGGCGAGGACCACAACAAAGATTACCAGCATGACGTGTCGGCGAAGTACGTCGAGCAAGCGCAGCGGTGCCGAGGTTGCAGCCGGTTTGTCAGACGCAACAACACCAGCCGGCGCCACAGGTGGCAACGCGCCCGTGTCTGGCTGCGGAAGGGCGGGGCTGGTCACGATCACTTGCTCCGCCGGAGAGATAACCAACACTTGTCAGTGTTTCGAGTTGGTATGCTAGTTCGCAACGAAACATGTGAACAGGATCGGAAACTACTCACACTCATGACGCGATCGCGGCGCCGCGCGCGTGTGGTAGCTTTTCGTATGCCTGACCAACGTGAAATGACCGCGTCCTATTGGAGCACTCCACCGGAGAAGCTCCTGACTTCGCTCGGCACCACGTCCACCGGGTTGACATCCGCTGCAGTTCCTGGCCTTCAGCAGCGATATGGTCTCAACACCATTCAGGAACACCAGCAGACATCAGGGCTGCGACTTTTGCTGCTTCAGTTCAGAAGTCCGTTGATTCTCATCTTGATTTTTGCGGCAATCGTTTCGCTTGTGGTCGGCGAATGGATCGACGCAAGTATTGTGTTGGTCGTCGTGATCGGAAGCACCATGCTTGGCTTCGTGCAGGAATATCGCGCGGGTAACGCTGTCGAGAAACTGCGATCACAAGTGACGATCAAGGCGAACGTCATGCGTGACGGAAAAAGCACGATGATACCCGCGCACGAGGTAGTTCCGGGTGATGTCGTTGTACTATCGGCCGGAAGTCTGATTCCGGCCGACGGCGTGATCCTTTCTGCGAACGATCTCTTCGTCAATCAGGCGGTGCTGACTGGCGAAACTTTTCCAGTGGAAAAAACGCCTGTGCCCGTAGCGGCCAACGCTTCAGTGGCGCAACGCATCAACTGCGTCTTCATGGGCACAAGCGTCGGTAGCGGCACCGCCACTGCAGTAATGGTGGAGACCGGTCGCAACACAGTTTTTGGACAAGTTGCACAGCGCCTTTCGCTCCGACCAGAGGAAACAGAATTCGAGCGCGGCATTCATCGCTTCGGCAATCTGCTGTCACAAGTGATGCTCGTGATGGTCATCGTCGTGCTGGCAATCAACCTCGTGCTGGCCAAGCCGATCATCGATTCACTGCTCTTTGCGTTGGCGCTGGCCGTTGGACTGGCACCCGAGCTTTTGCCCGCCATCATCAGCATCACGTTGTCACACGGCGCGCAGCAAATGGCAAAGCGTGGTGTGATTGTCAGGCGGCTGAACGCAATCGAAAACTTCGGCGGCATGGACGTATTCTGCACCGACAAGACCGGAACACTCACCGAGGGTGTGGTGCAGTTGAACGACGCGCTGGACAGCACCGGCAAATCTTCAAGTGCGGTGCTGCAGTTGTCGTACCGCAATGCGCACTTTCAGACCGGGTTGCAAAACCCGCTCGATCAAGCGGTGAACGCTGCCGGAGCGAACGCAGGGTTCGATGTAACAGGCGAGACGAAACTCGGCGAGATCCCATACGATTTCGTACGCAAGCGCCTAAGCGTCATCATTGCGTCGGCAACGGACTCGGCATCGGGTTCGGCAACGCTTATCACGAAAGGCGCGCTCGATAACGTGCTCAAGATCTGCGCTACGGTGCAGGGTAGTGACGGAATCCATCCGCTCGACGCTGCGCGACTTTCCGCCATTGATCAATGTTACAGCGATTGGAGCGCAAAGGGTTTTCGCGTACTTGGCGTGGCGACCAAAGTGATCGATTCACGCGCCACCTACTCGCGCAACGACGAGACGTCGATGGTATTTGCTGGCTTCCTGCTCTTCTTCGATCCACCCAGGAAAGATGTCGCCACCGTGATTGCGGAACTCGCGAAACGCGGCGTGCAGCTCAAGATCATTACCGGAGACAATCAGAAAGTCGCACGTCAGGTCGCCGAAGTCGTCGGTCTGAAAGTTGAAGGGATGTTGACCGGAGGGCAGCTTTCCGAAATGAAGGATGAAGCACTGTGGCATCTGGCCGAACACACAACAATTTTTGCGGAGGTCGATCCGAATCAAAAGGAGCGGATCATTCTGGCCTTACAGAAAACGGGACATGTAGTTGGATACATGGGCGACGGCATCAATGACGCGTCCGCCTTGTACGCTGCCGATGTCGGCATATCTGTAGACAATGCCGTTGATGTTGCCAAGGCCGCTGCTGATTTCGTTTTGTTGAAAAATGATCTGCGCGTGTTACTCGACGGCATTGATGAAGGTCGCCGGACGTTTGCCAATACCTTGAAATACATCCTGACTACCATCAGTGCCAATTTTGGCAACATGTTCAGCATGGCGGTCGCGTCGCTTTTTCTTCCGTTTCTGCCGCTGCTCGCACCACAAATCTTGCTGAATAACTTCCTGTCTGATATTCCGGGAATGACCATCGCATCCGATCGTGTCGATGTCGACATGGTCGAAAAACCAAGGCGGTGGGATACACGATTCATTCGCGACTACATGGTGGTTTTCGGTTTCATCAGTTCGGCGTTCGACCTTCTCACGTTCGCGATGCTGCTCTATGTGTTTCGCTCCTCGCCCGAACAGTTCAGAACAGGATGGTTCATCGAATCGTTGCTTACCGAACTCGTGGTGGCGCTGGTGGTCCGCACACGGCTGCCTTTTTTCCGAAGCCGCCCGGGCAACCTGTTACTGTGGAGCAGTGTTGGATTCATAGCACTGACCCTGGTGATTCCGTTTCTCCCATTCGATTCAATCTTCGGCTTCGTACCACTGTCGGCGCCGATGATGCTGTCCATCATTGCAGTGACCGTCGCGTACGTCATCGCGGTCGAAGTGGGCAAGCGTTTCTTTTACCGAAGAATGGCGGCGGTGCGACAGCTCAATTCAGCGTGACCATATTCACGGTCGTGTCGCGACCTTAGTGCGCCCACGGTCGACGGGTCGCCCTAATCGTAGAGTAGCATAATCAACCCAGGCAGGTGTGGAATGTACGCATGGCGGGACTGGAGGAGTTCGGCGTACTTGATGCACTGACCGCCTCATCCTCCACGGAATCAAAATGTGCTTCTCTGCCAGCGTGAGCTTTAGCGCATCGGCTGTGCTTGCCGCTATCGGACTCGTCTCCGTCTCGTCCGCGACATCGCCGGCCTCTCGTCTGTTTGCGGCGACACCCCTCTTGTTCGCAGCGCAACAATTCGGCGAAGGACTTGTATGGATCACAATCCCAGACGTCCGGGCCGGCATGCCACATCAACTATCAGTGTACTTTTTTCTGATTGTTGCGCTTATCGTATGGCCGGTGTGGTTGCCATTCTCGCTTGAACACACTGAGCTCAGTATTCCACATCGCCGCATGCTTCGCGCATTGCGACATTTTGGTATCGGCGTTGCAATAGTCAGTGCGGGTATCCTGGTCAGCAATCGTCCCGACGCGCACATCCTTGGGCACAGCCTGCACTACGACTTCGGCGGCACCCACGGCCCCATCGTCAGCACAATGATGCTGGTGGCATACCTGATTTCGACGCTGATTCCTCTGTTCGTCTCGACAGCGAACTATGCGCGGCAGATCGGGGTCATGCTGGTCGTGTCGGTCATTGCAGCGTTTTATGTGCAACGACAGGATCTGACTTCGGTTTGGTGCTTCTTCTCAGCGTTACTCAGCGGTTCGATTTTGTTTGCCGTGCGCCATGCGTCCTCAGCGACGCTGCGTCAGGTACCGCTTGCAGTGCCCGTAGAAGAATGGTAACGAGTGCCATGCGCAGTTACGCCCACCGGCGATGCGGTGCTCCTCGCACCCAGCAGCGCGCTTCGAGTGAGTTCTGGAAGTGAGTGCGCACCCATGCGCCGCATGATTTCAGCACGATGTTTTTCAACCGTGCGTTGGCTGATGTGCAACGTCGACGCAATACTCTTGCTCGGCTGGCCCGCAACGACGAGGGTCATGATTTGCACTTGGCGCGGTGTCAATGCGCCGACGTGATCTACGGCAATCTTTCGTAGCGCGTTTTCATCACGTGCACTTTGCGAGCGCAAGAGTGCACTTGCCAGTGCGGACAGCAGATACGACGGCACAAACGGCTTTTCGATGAACTCGACCGCGCCAGCCTTCATGGCATCCACGGCCGTCGCAATATCGCCAAGTCCCGTGATCATGATTGATGGCAGCAACCTTCCCGTCGCTTGCAGTTCGTCCAGCAGTTCGATCCCGGTCATTCCTGGCAAATAGGCATCAATGATCAAACACGCGGCACCCTGAATGTGATAGTTCGCCAGGAAAAGTTCGCACGAGGCATAGGGAAGCGCGGCATACCCGTTCAGCACAAGCAGTTCGCACAGGCTCTCGCGCAACTGCGGATCATCATCCACAACATACACCGTCGGCCGTCCGGCTTCTTCGCCATCGCTCCCGCGCTGGTGCGGCGCCGGTTTCGTGTTGCTTCCGGTAAGCGCCCTCTCCACGGCGCGCAGTGCCTCGCCAAAGTTGACGGGCTTGCGGAGGTGTACACAATCATTCTGCGCCAGGATGCCAACAACTTCCGGCGAAGTGTCGCCAGTAAAAATCACCGCCGGCAGGGAATGACCAAATCGCGCTCGCATCGCATGCACGACCTGCACACCGGTCGCGCCGTCGGACAAGTTGTAGTCAGCAAATACAATGTCCGCGCGCTCGCGGAATTCATCAAAGTGCTGAAGCGCGCTGTCCAGAGTTGATGCTGCGGTGACGCGGTATCCCGAATCGCTGAAAAGTGCCTCCAGCAGCGTGAGAATATCAGGGTCGTCTTCCACCAGCAGAAGGTGAGTTTGTGCGCGCGCACTCTCCTCGCACGTGTGTATGCGGTTGTTGCGCATGGAGCGCACCTCGTCGGCACTACTGATCGGAACATGCACGGTAAACACTGAACCTTTTCCCAGCCGTGAACGCACGCTGATTGGGTGGCCGAGCCGATCCGCGAGTTGCTTCACCAGAGACAGACCCAGACCGAGTCCGCGCGTCCTTTCCCTGGATGCATTTTCCAGTTGATGATATTCGTCGAAAATTCTGATCAGTTCGTGTTCCGGAATACCGACGCCTGTATCCCATACTTCTATTCGCAACATTCCCGAACTCTTTCTGCACCCGACAAGGACTCCGCCTTTCACGGTATACGCCAAGGCATTCGTAATTAAATTGCCCAGAATCTGCTCAAGCAATCGCGGGTTGCTCCGCACAACTACGTCGCTACCGACGACTCGGAGTTCGAGGTGCTTCGATTCTGCGAGATGCGCCAGGGTTTCGTTCAGGCGCTCAAGCACCGAACCAATCGGGAATGAACTCACATCGGCTGACACCGTGTCGGTCGCCAGATGATTCAAATCGATTAACGCGTTGAGTTTTCCAACAATCGTCGAGACAGCGCGTTTCATCCGACCCACCAAACTGCCCGCAGTCTGCTCCTTCACGCTTCGGTCGAGCAGATCGACAAGCAGGATAAGGTTCTGAACAGGTTGGCGCAGGTCATGGCTGGCCGTCGCAATGAAACGCGATTTGACGACACTTGCGTGATCGGCACTCCGCCTGGCCTCGGCGATCTGTTGCTCGGCGAGCTTCAACTCGGTGATGTCGATGAACGAGACTGCCACTCCGGCAATTCGGAGATCATGGCCACGGTATGGCAACACTCGCCGTAGATACCACTTGTCGTGAACGGAGTGAAACTCACGTTCGCTGATCGGCACCTGCTTTAGCACGCGCAGTGCATCGAATACGAGATCCGTATCGCCGACAATGCTTCGCAGGTCAGACAATGGCCGCCCGATGTCGCTGGGAATCAGGCGCAGAAGTGGTTGGACCGCGGGTGTGTAAAAGCGAATACGCAGCGCGTCGTCCAACAGTATTACCGCGCCATTCGTGCCAGCGAGTGCTGCGCGCAACTCGCTCGTGATGACGCGCTCGCAGTCGAGCGCCTCCTGCAGGCACAATTCCCGCGCGAGCGGTGCGACGTCGCGCGCTGACTCTGCTTCCTGGTGAATAGAACTCTGGGTCGGTATCAACTGCCTACGCTCCGGCCGACCAACGCCATGCGCGAATCTCCGGCATATCTTCGCCGTACTCGTTCACGAACGCGCGATGTTCCTGCAGTTTGGCGATACAGAATTGCATCGTAACCATGGCGGCCGGATCATTCGCGAGACGCGGCACGCGTTTAATCACATCCATCACGAGGTGAAATCGGTCAAGTTCGTTCAACACCGTCATGTCAAACGGCGTGGTGGTGGTGCCCTCTTCCTTGTAACCGCGCACGTGCAAATTGCCGTGATTCGTGCGCCGATACGTCAGCCGATGGATGAGCCACGGATATCCATGATACGCGAAGATCACTGGACAGTCACGCGTAAACAGTTCGTCAAAAGCGTCGTCACTCAAGCCATGTGGATGTTCCAGCGCTGGCTGTAGCCGCATCAGATCGACCACGTTTACCACACGCACACGCAAGGCGGGAATCATCGTGCGCAAAATCTGCACGGCCGCCATCGTTTCAAGCGTTGGCACATCGCCAGCGCAGCCCATTACAACTTCGGGTCCAAGCTCACCTTCGTTTCCGGCAAATTCCCACGTCCCCAATCCTCGCCGACAATGATGCTCGGCCGCAT
>JBDTTO010000081.1:0-9094 GCA_039930585.1 Gemmatimonadaceae bacterium | reverse complement strand
GACGCAGCGCCGCCCGCCATCTGCACACACACGCGAAACAGAGGTTGTTGTGAATCGACGCGATCCGTCAATTCATTCATCAACTGCTCAAGCGGAACATCCTGCCGGTCAAATGCGCCAAGGCATGTTGCGCGCACGCGCTGCACAAGTTCCGAAAACGACAACGCCGGATCAACGTCCGTCCGCAACACAACTTGCGCGGGAAAATAGCCGAGTACGTTTTCCACTTCCGCGCGCGCGCGGCCTGATACCGGCGCGCCAACTGCTATGTCCTGCTGTCCGGTGTATCGGTATAACACGACGTGCATTGCGGCCAGCAGAATCATGAACGGCGTTACATCGTTCTTGCGCGCAAGTGCATGTACGCCCGCGTGCACGTCAGCAGGGAACGTCACGCGATGCCGCGCACCGGAAAATGACGGCGTTGACGTGCGCGGTCGATCAGTTGGCAACTCAAGCGTTGTTAAACCTGACAACCGATCGCGCCAATAGTCGATCTGCTCGCGCAACGAGCCGTTCGCGCTTTGTTCTGACTGCCAGCGCGCAAAATCGGCGTAGCGAATCGGAAGTACTGGCAACGAAATGAGTGTCGCGTCAAGCGTTCCCTGGCGAGCCGCTGTGTACAACGCCGACAACTCGCGAAACAGAATATCGCGCGACGATTCATCGCTTGTGATGTGATGCAAAACCAACAACACACGCCATTCGTCCGGCGCGATTTGTAGCACCGAAGCCCGCAACTGCGGGCCGGTCTCAAGGTCGAACGGTTTGCGCACACGCTCGGCAATGAGTTCAGCCAACGCTGCATCGCGCGCGGCGTCGTCCATCGTCGTAAATGACCCGCGCAAATCCAGGACTTCGAAGTCGAATGCGGAGTCCGCCGAGATTTTCTGCCGCGGCCCATCAGCTGTTGTAACGAAGCGCGTGCGCAGTACATCGTGTCGAGCCACGATTGCGTTTAGCGCAGCCCGCATGGCCTCCGGGTCGAGATCACCCTTCACCTCAAGCAGTCGCGGCACATTGTACGCAAACACCTCGGGCATTGCGCGCTGCAGCGTCCACAATACTTCCTGTGCTGGCGTCAACGGCGCCAGCGCGCCATCGTCGTAACGCGGAATTACATCCGCAGTCACATTGGCTGCCGCTGACTTGATGCCAAGTTTGAGCTCGAGAACGGCACGCTGCGCTGGCGAAAGTTTCGCCAGACGCTGTTGCAGTTCCTGAGCAATACCGCTTGAAACGCTGGACACGAACCTTATTTATTGGGCGGCGTGGGCGCGTTAAGCAGCGCGCCGGCGTCAGTATCAGACAATCCTTCAACCTCCGCGAGCGCCGCCAACAACTCGGCCTCTTCCTTCTCGCGCTTCGCATCTTCAACCACGCGCGCAAGCTCGGCGACCGTCGGCGCCTCAAACAACGTGCGTAACGGCAATCGAACGCCCAATTGCTTGCTGATTTTGCCAAGTACGCGAATGGCCAGCAGTGACTGTCCGCCGAGCGCGAGGAAGTTGTCCGTCGTGCCAATACGCTCGCGCTTGAGGATTTCCACCCAGATCTGCGCAAGCGTTTGTTCCGTCGCTGTTACTGGCGCAACGTATTCATCGCGCGCCTTCGCATCCGGCGCAGGCAGCGCCGCGCGATCAAGTTTGCCGTTCGCATTCAACGGCAACTTATCGAGAAATACAAACACACTCGGCACCATATAATCGGGCACCTTCGTAGCGAGCAGCGCCGATAAGCCTTCGGGCGTCGGGCGATCGCTGTGACTGACTGCGTAGCCGCCTTGTTTTGCAACCACGTAGGCGACGAGCTGCGCATCGCCACTTTCGGGTGTGTGCAACACAACCGCCGCGGCATCGAGACCCTGATGCGCGCTCAGCACCTGTTCAATTTCACCGAGTTCAACGCGGAAGCCGCGCACTTTCACTTGATGATCGTTGCGCCCGAGGAATTCGATGTTCCCATCGGCCAGTCGTCGTGCGCGATCGCCCGTGCGATAGAGCCGTGCTCCGTTGTTGCTGAAAGTGTCCGGTATGAAACGTTCGCGTGTCAGATCATCACGGCCGAGATATCCGCGCGCTACGCCAAGTCCACCAATGTACAGTTCGCCGGCCGCACCAATTGGCAACTGTTGCCCGTTGCTGTCGAGAATGTGCGCGGTCGTATTAGCGAGCGGCGCACCAATTGGTACGGTGAGTGAACGCGCGGCCGCAGTTTGTTCGGCGCTGCTTGTGACTTCGAATGTGCACACGCCAACCGTCGTTTCAGTTGGGCCATAGTGATTGAGTACGCGGCATGATCCGGCGCGCACCAACTCACGTGCGAGATCCCACGACAACGCTTCGCCACCAAGCACCAGCCAACGCTTCGGAAGCACGGCTGCGGCTGATGAACCTGCACTAAGTGCACGCAGATGATTGGGCGTAATCTTGAGCACGTCGATGCCGTGCGAACCAACGTATTGCGCGAAACGTGTTGGATCAGTTGCGACCGCGCTTGATATCACATGCAACGTTCCGCCTGAGCATAGCGCAGGGAAGACCGCGGTGTGACCGAGATCGGCGCCAAGCGTTGAAACGGTCGCAAAACTCCACGGTGTGGCGCCGCCGTCAAGCGGTAACTCAATGCGCCTGGACACTGCGCGGACGTAGTGCGCAAGATTTGCGTGCGTAACCGCGACACCTTTCGGCACACCAGTCGATCCTGACGTAAACAGCACATACGCGAGGTCTTCTGGTTTCGCGCGCAAAGCTGCATTCGCGCCGGGAAGAGCTGCGAGTTGGTCGGCATCAGCATCGAGCTTGAGCACGCGCAGCTCTGTACGACTGGCAAACGCGCTTTCAACTTTGCTCCACAGCGCGGCCGTGGTGACAACAAGTTGAACGCCACTCTCACGTGCTTGATCCGCCAATCGTGCGGCGGGCAAATCCGAAACCAGGGGAACGTATGGCGCGCCACTCTTGAGCACACCCAGCATGCCCGCGATCAGTTCGGCCGAGCGGTCGATTAACAATCCGACGGGCGTTGATGATGTTGCGCCGTTCGCGCTTAACCAATGTCCAATACGATTGGCGTGCTCGTTGAGCTGGCCCCAGGTAAGCGACGCGTCATCGCCCACAACGGCAAGCTGCTCAGCGCGCACAACTGCATGACGTTCGGCCAATTCAACGACCGTTGTTGGCGCGCCCTCATCAAACGTTGTGTTGTTCCACGCGACGAGTTGATCCAACTCGACCGGCGTGAGCAACGGCAGTGACGAAACGGTGCGCGATGGGTCCGCGACGGCAGCCTGCAAAAGTGTTTGCAAGTGCCCCAGCATCCGCGCCATGCGATCACCATCAAACAGCGCCGTGCGAAAACCGAGACGCAGTTTGAGACCGTCCACACGTTCGGAAAACAGCATCACGAAATCGAATTTCATGGCTGCGGTCGCGACGTCGGTGGCTTCCACGCGTGTGTCGCCCAAAACGAGTTCTGCCGGAATGGTGTCTTCCATCGTCAGCACGCACTGGAACAACGGCGCGTGTGAGAGCTGTTCACCTTTCTGCAACTCGAGTACAAGCTTTTCGAACGGAATATCCTGATGTTCGTAGGCATCAAGGCACGTGTTCATCACGCGCTCAAGCAGCTCACCAAATGAGGGATTGCCGGCAAACGACGTGCGCAACACGAGGGCGCCTGCAAAATATCCGATCAAGTCGTGCGTATCGTCGTCGTCACGACCGGCGGTTGGCGAACCAACGATGATGTCGTCCTGCCCGCTGTAGCGATGCAGCAGCGTTTGATACGCGGCCAGCAAAACCATGTACGGTGTCGCACCATATTGCTGTCCGAGTTGGCGCATCCCGTCTACAAGCGACTTTGGCAATACCAACTCACGCACGTCGCCGTCAAAGCTGTAGTTCGATGGGCGCGGATAGTCCGTTTGAATATCCAGCACCGGCAGCGGACCCTTGAGCTGCTCGCGCCAATACGTCAGTCGCTCTTCAAACTCGGCGCCTTCCATACCGGCGCGCTGGCGCACGGCGTATTCAGCAAATTGCAGCGGCAGTGTTGGCAGCACCGGTTCGCGCTGCGCGCTGAATGCTGCATACAGTTCACCTAGTTCGCGAAACGTGATGCTTTTTGACCAGCCGTCCGATGCAATGTGATGCGTCAGCAACACCAGCGTGTGCTCGTTATCGGCCAGGCGAAACAGCGTCGCACGCAGCAATACGTCCTGCGCGAGATTGAAATGGTAGTCGGCGCGCAGTGCAGTCGCGCGCGACAGTTCGGCCTCGCGCGCATCGCTCGGCAACGAAGACAAGTCGACGATTTCAAATGGCACCGTGGCATTGTCGAGCACCGTTTGCACCGGATGGTCGCCTTGCAGCGTGTACACACTGCGCAGCACTTCATGTCGTGACACGAATGCATTCAATGCACGCGTGAGCGCGTCCACGTCAAGCGAGCCGTGAATGCGAAACGCGCGCGGGACATTGTACGCCAACAAGCCGGGCGTCGCGTTATCCAGAAGCCAGAATAATTCCTGACCGTAGGAAAGCGGTGATGCCTTACTCATGCGCCAGCTCCAGCCGTCGTGTTCACGTTCGACACTTTGCGAGTTCCTTGTGTGTGTATCAAAACTTTTTACGACGCCGCACGAGCACTGGCGATCGCCAGCGCCAACGCTTCGACGGTTGGTGTTTCAAACAACGTGCGCAACGGAAGACGCACGCCAAAAGCTTTGCTGATTCTGCCCAGCACGCGAATCGCCAACAACGAATGGCCGCCGAGGGCCAGAAAGTTGTCGGTTACGCCTATCGAATCCTTTTTGAGCACATCGCACCAGATGGCGCAAAGTTGCTCCTCTATTTCGTTTCGGGGCGCCACTGACTGGCCGGCTTCGACCTTTGACGCATCCGGAACTGGCAGCGCGGCGCGATCAACCTTGCCGTTTGCCGTGAGCGGCATCTGTTCGATAATGACGATTGAGGCCGGAATCATGTACTCCGGAAGTAATGTTGCCACCCAATCGCGAAGACGTTCTGGTGTCGGTCGGTCGGAGTGCGAGACAGCATATCCCTGACGCGGGACGACATACCCGACAACCAGGTCCTCTTCTCCCGACTTGAACACCAACACTTCGGCCTGGTCAACGCCGGCGTGCGAGCGAATCGCGCCTGCAATCTCGCCCAGCTCAACCCGAAAGCCGCGCACTTTCACCTGATTGTCTGCGCGTCCGAGGAATTCAATGACGCCGCTTTCGAGTCGGCGTACTCGATCACCCGTGTGGTAGACCCGTTCGCCTGCAAACTGGCTGAAACGTTCTTCGGTCAGATCCGTGCGACCGAGGTATCCCGCCGCGACTCCGTGACCACCGAGCAGAAGTTCGCCGGGAATTCCAATCGGTTGTTCGGCGCCGTTGGGATCAACAACGAACGTGTGCGTGTTTGCAAGCGGCGCTCCAACCGGAACGGTCTGCGCGCCCATTGCTACGACTTTATCAATTGATTCGTTCGTCGCTTCGAAAGTGCAGACACCGACGGTTGTTTCGGTTGGGCCGTAGTGATTCAACACTCGACACGTGCCCGCGCGCAGCAGTTCACGTGCGACATCCGGTCGCAATGCTTCACCGCCCAACACAAGCCAGCGGCGAGGCAACAACGGAGCGAGTGCAGTTCCTTGTTTGCCAGTAGTGAGCGCCATCAGGTGATTCGGCGTGACCTTCACGATATCAAGTGGATGATCACGCAAGTAATCCGCGTAGCGCGCCGGATTTGTCGTGGTGTCTTTGCTCAGAATGTGTAAGGTTGAGCCCGACAACAACGACGGCATCACACTTGTGAGCCCGAGATCTGCCGCGAACGTGCTCAACATGCCGAAGTGCATTCCGTCCAGCGCGCCAAGTCCATCACCAGCGGTTGCCGGTGATACGTCGGCTAACACGCGACTCACAGCTCGCGCATAGTGAACGATATTCGCGTGCGTAATTGCCACGCCTTTGGGGACGCCGGTGCTTCCGCTCGTGTAGAGCACATACGCCAGGCTGTCAGGCGCGACGCGTATCGAGGGATTGCTCGCGTCATGCGCGCGGATTGTTGC
The DNA here is from genome assembly GCA_039930585.1 of Gemmatimonadaceae bacterium. GTDB lineage: Bacteria > Gemmatimonadota > Gemmatimonadetes > Gemmatimonadales > Gemmatimonadaceae > Gemmatimonas. The sequence continues at coordinate 3,010 of JBDTTO010000081.1, read as the reverse complement.
GAGATCGGTGCTGTCGTTCAGGCGAATCGCGGCAACAGTCGCCGGCAGCTTCGCCGCGAGTTCTGAAGTCGTGACAACAACTTTGGCACCGCATTCAGTCAACTGCTGGGCAATGCGCGCAGGCGGAACGTCCTCAGAGAGCGGAACGTAGCAACCACCCGCTTTCAAAATGCCAAGTAGCGCGACCACTGTTTCGACTTCGCGGTCAATCAGCAATCCAACCGGAGCGTTGGCTGAAACACCGTGCGATACCAGTTCGTGCGCGAGTTGATTGGCCTGCTGATTGAGCGCAGCATACGACAATTGCGCGAGATCTGCGTTCTCTCCTGTCGCAACCGAACCACCAACAAGCGCCGTCACGTCGGGAACGCGCGCGGCTTGCGCTTCAAACAGACTAACCAGCGTCGCCGCAGGCCCTTCCTGCACCGTCGTCGCATTCCACTCGGTCAACTGTTCACGCTCGGTCGCAGACAACAGCACAATGTCGGCAATGTGTTGCGATGTGTTTGACGTCATCGCGTTCAGGACATTGCGCAGGTGACCGAGGAAACGATCGGCGTAACCGCCGGCAAAGAGATCCGTGCGATACCACAGTGACAGATCCAGTCCGTCGTTGCGTTCGGTTGCGAGCAGCGTGAGATCGAATTTCGTGGACGACTGGTCGAGTTCAACCGGCGAAACTTGCGCACCATTGAGTTCGAGTTCGCTGCCCAACAGATCCTGCATCGTGAGCACAACGCGGAACAACGGTGCATGCGATTGCGCACGTCCACGTTGCAACTCCAGCACAATTGATTCAAGCGGAGTGTCCTGGTGTTCAAACGCGCCAAGCACCGTGTCACGCACGCTTTCCAGCACCGCATCGAGCGTCGGATTGTTCTCGAAGCGTACGCGCATTGGCAACGCCTGCGAGAAATATCCAACAATCTCTTCGAACTCGTGTCGCGTACGACCGGCGACTGCGGAGCCGATCACCACTTCGTCCTGTGGCGCGTAGCGACGAAGCACGGTGGCGTAGGCGGCTAACAACACCATGTAGACTGTTACACCTTTGCGTTTGGCCAGCTCGCGAATGTTTCTCTGCAAGTCCACTGACAGCACAAGGTTGCTGCGAGCGCCGCCAAAACCCTGCGACACCGGACGCGGAAAGTCGGTTGGCAATTCCAATGATGATGCGCCATCAAGGCGATTGCGCCAGTACGCCAGTCCTTCGTCAATGGCACCGGCATTCGCGGTCGCGCGCTGCCACGCTGCGTAATCGCCAAGTTGGAGTGCGGGAGCCGGCAGTGCGTGCGGCGATGTGCTCGCGGCAGCGGAGTAGAGAACGCTCAAGTCACGCAACAGCACGCCGTACGACCACGCATCGGAGACGATGTGGTGCGTGAGCAGAAGCAGAATGTGTTCGTTGCCTGAAATGCGTGCGACGGCGGCGCGGAATCCCGGTTCCGTCGCAATGTCAAACGGCATGTCCGCAATCGCGCGCAGTGATTTGAGCGCGGCAGCTTCGCGGTCGGTCGCTGGTAGGTCTTCGAGATCCGTAACGATCAACGACACGGGTGACGTTGGCAGCACAACTTGTACAGCGCCGTCGCCGCTTGCCTGGAACACGGTGCGCAGCGCTTCGTGTCGATCGGCGAGTGCGGTCAGTGCCGTTGACAGCGCTTCGAAATCAAGCGGACCGCGAATGCGACGCGCGAGTGGAGTGTTGTACGCGGACAGTCCCGGCGTGCTGCGATCAAGCAACCACAAAACCTCCTGCGCAAACGTGACCGGAATTGACTCGCCAGGATTTCGTGGGCCAACGGCCGCCGTTTCCTCGAGTCCTTCATCCGCCAGCAGTTGTGCCAGCAAACGTTCCCGCTCCAGTTCCAGTTCTTCCGAGTCTGTCGGCGACATCTTGATTCGTTCAGTTGGTGACAACGCGCGCCTCACTGGCGCGGCGCACTTCATCCAGGGACATCGATTGCACGCGCTGCACCACCTGTGCGATACGCTCGAGTTGTCCCGGCTTTTTGTCGCGAGCAGCCAACGCCGTGGCCAGTGTGGCTATCGTGGGATGCTGGAACAGCAATCGCACGGGTGCGTCAGTTTTTAGAGTCGAGCGAATGCGCGAGACGATTTGTGTTGCAACGAGCGAATAACCGCCCAGACGGAAAAAGTCGTCGTGTACGCCAATATGCTCGGCGCCCAACACTTCACTCCAAATTCGCGCGAGTACTGATTCGGTCGCGGTCCGAGGAGCAACCACGGGCACACTCGCGTCAACTTCATGCGTTAACGCATTGGCCAACACGGGAAGTGCCGACAACACATCGCCCACCGTCGCATTCGTTTGAGTCGCTAATGCAACGGTCGCATCTCGCAACGCTGTGGCCAGCGCTCCAGCCTCTTGCTCGTTGAAATAACGCGCGTCAAACGTGACGCGGAATTCCAGACTATCCGTGCCCGCCACCATGATCGAAAGCGGATACGCTGTGCGGGTTGGAACGTGCTGCAGTTCTGTCGTCAAGCCCCGGCCCAGCCACGCCGATGTGCGTTGTTCGGCGTCGTCGTGCTGGAAGACAAGCAGTGTTTCGAAGAGACGCGTGCGCCACGGCACGTTGCTCCACTGCTGAATTGAAGCCAGTGAAACATGCGCGAACTGTTGTTGTTCGCTTTGCGCGTCGTGAACGGACTTAAGCCAATCGGATACGGGCGTGCTTTCGTTCAGCTTCACCCGCAGCGGCAAGTTGTTGATCGTGAGACCAACCATGCGCTCGATACCCGCGATGTTGGCATCCCGTCCGGCAACGGCAACACCAAACGAAACGTCGCTGTGATTGCTGCGACGACCGAGACACAAGGCCCATGCCGCTTCGATTACGGCGTTGGTCGCAACCTGCTGCGAACGAGCGAACGATTGAACGCGCGCGAATTCCTCGGCCGACAAAAGCGCAACAACTTCAGCGTCGTGGTCCGTTTGTGCAGCCGCATTGGTCATCGCCAGTCGCGCCGGAGCATCGAAGGCGTC
>JBDTTO010000080.1:0-9103 GCA_039930585.1 Gemmatimonadaceae bacterium | reverse complement strand
CCATTCAAACCAAATGTGAAGCATAACTGTCTTAGGTATAGGCCACCGCCTCTACCCTGACAGAACATGACCGACGACCGACTCCGCCTGCTCAAAGGCACCTTCGATGTCCTGATCCTCAAGACGCTCAGCTGGGGCCCCGCGCACGGCTACGCCATCTCGCGCTGGATCGCCAACACCTCGCACAACGATCTCAAAATCGAGGAAGGCGCGCTCTACCCCGCGTTGAGACGCCTTGAGGAACGCGGATGGATTGAATCCGCCTGGCAAACCACCGACACCGGTCGCGAAGCCCGCGTCTACACCCTTACCGACGCCGGACGCCGAGGAACCAAGGCTGAAGTAGCGGCGTGGGAGCGATATGTGAATGCGTTTGCACGCGTGCTCGAGGCGCGTCCCGACGGAGCGATCGCATGACACGTTCAGACGAAAACCTGCCGCTCTCTCGCACCAAACCTGTCGCCGACGATGTTCGCAGCGAACTCGAATTTCATCTGCACGAACGCGCTCGCGAACTCGAAGCAACGGGCATGACGCCAGAGCAGGCCATCGCCGAAGCGCGACAACAATTTGGCGATCGACAATCCGTTGAGGCAGCGTGCGAAGAAATAGAATCACGTCGCCGCGGCACCAAACGTCGCGCTGAAATGTTTGGCGCATTGCGACAGGATGTGTCCGTCGGATTTCGCGTGCTTCGAAAAAGTCCCGGCTTCACGCTAGCCGCAGTCCTGATGCTCGCGCTTGGCATTGGCGCCAACAGTGCGGTGTTTTCAATCGTGAATCGCGTCCTGTTGCAACCATTGCCGTATCCAAATGCGGATCGGCTCGTGACGATGGATGAGCGTCACGAAAAAGGCGGCAAGAGCAGTATGCCGTGGTTCAACTTTATCGACATTCAGGCGCAAGCGCGTTCATTCGACGCGCTAGCGGAGTTCACGTCCGATCCAAGCACGGTGTTGGGTACATCCACACCATTGCGCGTGAATGCTGGTGTTGTTTCTGCCGGATTCTTCAAGGTGTTTCCCATGCGTCCATTCATGGGGCGCGTCATGTCACCAGACGAACACCGGTTGGGTGCGACGCCAACTGCCGTTGTCAGTTACGCGTTCTGGCGCGATCATCTTGGTGCGCCGACGTCGCTCGATGGTGTGCACATCCGAATGGACAAGGACTACGCCGTTGTTGGCGTTGCATCTCAAGGTTTTGATTTTCCTGAGGGCAATCAGATCTGGTCGGCCATGGAGTTGTACGAAATGAGCACCTCGCGCACCAGTCACAACAGCGATGCGGTCGCGCGACTCAAGAACGGAATCACTCCGGCTGCTGCGCAACGCGAAGTTGACGCAATTCTCGCACGATTGTCCGCACAATATTCGCCGGATTTCGATGCAGTCGGTTCGAGCGTGATGTCGCTTCAGGAATCTTTGAACGGTTCGTACAAAACGCCATTGTATCTGCTGCTTGGCGCCTCTGGATTGGTGTTGCTTGCTGCCTGCGTCAACCTTGCGAGCGCGATGCTGGCACGCGGCACTGCGCGCAGCGGAGAATTCACCGTGCGTTTTGCGTTGGGGGCCACGCGTGGACGCGTTGTACAGCAGCTCGTGACCGAAAGCGCGATGCTGGCCTTCGCGGGTTGCATCGTTGGGCTGTTGCTCGCGTCCGCGTTGCTGCGCGCACTGAGTGTTCTGGCGCCGCAATCGTTGCACATCGAACAGATTCACGTCGATTATTGGGTGCAGCTATTTGCACTGGCCGTGGCCGTCATCACCACCTTCATCTTCGGACTGTTTCCCGCATTTCGTATTTCAAACAGCAACATGTCGTTGGCGCTGCGCGAAGGTTCGCGCGGAACCTCGGGCACCAAACGCATGCGAGTCTGGAATTTGCTGGTTGCAACCGAAGTCGCGCTCGCAGTTGTTTTGCTTTCGAGTTCGGCGCTGTTGATGAAATCGTTCAGCAACGTCATGCAAAATAAACTGGGATTTGATGCACAGGGCGTAACGACAATGCGTATCGAATTGCCGGAGGTGAACTACGCTGGCGCTTCACCAACCATTCCGGCGTTCCATCAGCAACTGCTGGAGCGACTACGCGCTCATCCAGGAGTGTCGTCGGTCGGATTCACGAATCGACTTCCACTCACCGGATCGAATCCCAGCGGATCGCTGATTGTCGACGGCAAGCCGCTGAATCCCAAAGGACCATACAACGCGTATTCGGTATATCGCGTGGTGGGTGGTGAGTATTTCGCTGCACTTAACATTCCGATTCTGAAGGGACGCACGTTTCGCACGGGAAACGAAACGGAATCATCGCCGAGTGTGGTGATCAGCGAAGCGTTTGCGCGCGAGCAGTGGCCCAATGATGATCCGATTGGTAAACGCCTCAAGGTTTCGGGAATGGATCCCGGCGTTGAACCGTGGTACACAATCATTGGCGTTGTGGCCGACGTTCGCGGTACAACCGCGACCAGCAATTTCGCCGCCACTTATTACTTCGATCATCGCACGCGTCCCGGCAATCGAACGCGTTCGGTTTCGTACGTCATTAAATCAACTTTGGGCAGCGCGGCTATGCCACCAATCTTGCGTCGCGAAGTTGCGGCCCTTGATGCGCAGGTACCGCTGGACATCGAAACCATGTCCGATATCGTATCGCGATCATCGGCGGCGCGAAGATTCCCGATGCTGTTGATTGTCGCTTTCGCGGCCGTCGCACTGGTGATGGCAGTTGTCGGCATCTACGCGGTGGTGTCGTACGCGGTCACACAGCGCACCCGTGAAATTGGGGTGCGCCTCGCGCTGGGCGCGTCGCCGGTTATGGTGCAATCGCTGGTGGTCGGTTCAGCGATGCGAGGCGTTGTGCCTGGACTGGTCGTAGGCGCGGGGCTGTCTTTCGCCACCGCCCGTCTGCTCACGAACATGCTGTATGGTGTGTCGCCCTTCGATCCACTGGCATTGGCAACGGCGCTGGGGCTTTTGGGATTGGCGGCGCTCATTTCAACGGCGCTGCCGGCCATTCGCGCCACGCGCGTTGATCCCCTGATCGCGATGCGTGCCGAATAGAGCGGGACTCATGGACCTGCCCACCAACGACGCCGAATATGCGGAACAGCGGAAGCGGAGCTTGACGCATTTCCTCGGCGATCAGATTCGTGGTAGTGGGGGGGCTGCACGGTCTCTAACTTTCGTGGCAGCGAGCAGGGCAAACAGGCCGCTCGAGCCCTAACAGACCCCCATGTCCACGTTTCAGGAAAAGATTTCAATCGCCCTCACCGGCGTTCTAAACAAGCGCACCAGCCAGTCCGTGCTCTCATCGGAAATGGTGCGCGATATTGCCGTGCAAACCGACGGTAAGGTTCGTCTGACACTGCTGTTGGACGCTGCCGACGACGCAACGCTTGTGCGCGAAGTTCGCCAGGCGATCGAACAAATCGAAGGCGTGACCGATGTGCGCGTTGATGTGAAAGACGCCGCACAGAGTGCAGCGGCTCCGCCGAAACCAGCTGCGCCTTCGGCCGGACGTTCGCTGCCAGTCATGGACGCCGCACCGCAGCGCAAACCACCGGCCGTGCCGCAACCGATTTTGTATCCGCACCTCGGCCGCATCATCGCCGTTTCCAGCGGCAAAGGCGGCGTTGGCAAATCAACAGTTGCCGTGAATCTCGCGCTCGCACTCGCGGGCATGGGACATCGCGTTGGTATCATGGACGCCGACATTTACGGACCGAATTTGCCGTTGATGCTGGGTGTTGATCAGGCGCCATCAGTGCGCGATGACAAAATTATTCCGCTCGAAGCATACGGCATCAAAGTTATCTCGCTTGGTTTTCTGATTGAGAAAGAACAGCCGGCGATCTGGCGTGGTCCCATCGTCATGAAAATCATCACGCAGTTTTTGCGCGACGTGGATTGGGGCGAGCTTGATTATTTCCTCGTTGACATGCCGCCCGGCACGGGTGATGCGCAACTTTCGCTGGTGCAGGCGACCAACGTGCACGGCGCCGTTATCGTCACCACGCCGCAGCAGGTTTCCGTTGGTGATGCACTGCGCGGCGTGAAAATGTTTGAACGCACAAACGTGCCTGTACTTGGCATTGTCGAAAACATGTCGTGGTTTGAAAATCCGGAAACGGGCAAACCGATCGCAATTTTTGGCAGCGGCGGCGGCACACGTCTCGCCGAAGAAACCAATCTCCCGTTGCTCGGTCAGATTCCTCTTGATCCGCGCGTGCAGGAAGGCGGAGACACCGGACGTCCAATCGTCGCGGTCGAACCCAACGCACCAGTTGCAAAAGCTCTCGTGAAAATTGCGGGCAAGGTCGTCGATCGCATGAACGAACGTTATCCCGGTTAGCACATCACGAAAGCGCACTACGATTTCGAAAGACGCTCGGGCATCACGATAAGACATCACGCTGACTGAACATTCAGCCAGCGAACAACTCAGCACTGCACACCATCAGCAACACCGCCGATCAAGGCAGCGCTCACGTCATTGTCAGTGATGCCAGCGTCGTAAGCGCGACAGCACCGGACGCAGGCGCACCTATTGGGGATTTCCCAATCGGGGACTCTCCGATGGGTGCGCTCGTCCATGAGCCGCTGCTCGCAACAATTCGTCGGGTTGCGATACCCGCCGTCATCGCGAACTTGCTGATGACAACGTTTCACAATGTTGACACCTATTGGATTGGCCGTCATCTCGGCGCAACGTCACTCGCCGCGGCAACATCGTCCGTATTCTGGATCTGGCTTGTCATCGCAATTGCCGAATTGGTGAGCATCGGTTCGGGCGCGGTTGTATCGCGACGCTACGGTGAACGTCAACCACTCGAAGCCGCGCGAACGGCGGGAGAAGGTGTTTGGTTCGCGCTGGTGCTCGGTTCAATCATCGCGATTGTGTTGCCACTGATGCTACCCACGCTGTTTGGCATCATGCACGTGCAGGACGATGTTGCACGCGTTGGCCAGCAATACCTCGGCACATATTTGCGCGGAATGCCGTTGATCTTCGGCTTCTTTGCTGTTGACGCGGCATTTCGCGCGAGCGGTGATACGCGCACACCGTTGCTGTTGCTGACTGTCTCCACATTGCTCGGATTGATTCTGGATCCGATTCTCATACTCGGTCTCGCTGGCGCACCGGCGCTGGGTGTTCGAGGAGCGGCGCTCGCGACACTCGTACCGCGCGGACTTGCATTCGCATTCGGAGTACTGGTGTTATGGCGTCGTAAGCGAGCCGTGTTTGCGTGGCCGAGGAAATCGGTGTTGGCGAGTATTGCCCGCATTGGAGCGCCGACTGCGGCCACTGGCGTTGCATTCAGTGCGATCTATGTAGTCCTTACCCGGACAACCACACAATTCGGTACACCGGCGCTCGCAGCATTGGGCGTTGGTTTTCGCGTTGAAAGTTTTGTGTATCTGTTGTCGGTGGGACTTGGAGCCGCGGTTGCCGCGATCGTCGGACAAAGTCTTGGGGCGGGGCTGCCCGATCGCGCGCTTCGTGCAGGGTGGTTGGGAGTGGGATTTGCGACCGTGCCCGGTGCAGCAATGGCAGTTGTGATGTTGTTGTGGCCAGAAAACGTGACCGCAATTTTCTCAACAGATCCTTCAGTCATTCGCGAGGCCGCATCGTATCTGCGTATTGCCGCGGTATCTCAGATATTGCTTGGTGCAGAGATAGTTCTGGAAGGTGCAATGGGAGGTGCGGGCTATACACTGGTGCCAATGGCCGTGTCGATGGTGATTACGGCGTCTCGTGTACCGTTTGGTGCATGGAGCGCTGCCAGGTGGGGCACGACGGGGTTGTGGTGGACATTGGCAATCACAGCAAGCGTGCGTGGAGTGGCGATGGCATTGTTGTGGCATTCGCGTCGTTGGCAGCATGTCGCAATCCAATCACAGGCGCGACAATAAAAAACAACGCAATCCGATTCCGCGTCACAGTAGGGACGGAGCGTAATGAAGTGTGTTACTGGACGCTAAGATTTGACAATTAATTGCATTTTTTGTGTGACTTACCGCCTGTCCCGTATTTCAAAATTGTAACAGTCATCGTACCTTCGTGCCCTTCAGGCGGCGCTGCTTGAAGTGGCGACACCTTTCGGTTGCCACGATCGACCTCTCTCCACTGGAGACCAAATGAGCAGGTACTTGCGTTACATGGTGGCTTTCGGCCTGTTGGCCGTGGCACCACTCAGCGCGCGGGCGCAATCCCGCGAAGTAACCGGTAAAGTCACGGAGGCAGTATCCAACCTGCCGCTCTCCGATGTCACGGTGAGCATTGTTGGTTCGCAGATTGGTGCACGCACGAACGAGAAAGGCGAATACCGGATACAAGTGCCACGCGGTGAAGTCTCCTTGCAAGCACGCCGCCTCGGCAACAAACGTCAGTTGGTGAAAGTGACGGCTGAAGCGACCACCGCCGACTTCTCGCTCGAAAAAGACGTACTGCAGTTGGAAGGTGTTTCAGTAACTGGTCAGGCCACGACGGTTGATCGTCGATCGGCCGCCACAGCGGTCTCGTCAGTAAGCGCGGAAGAACTTGTTCGCGTTCCTGCACGTTCCGTCGAAGGCAATTTGGCCGGCAAAGTCGCCGGTGCCCGCGTGTTCGATAACAGCGGCGCGCCTGGTGGTGGAGCGCAGATTCAGATTCGTGGCGCAACGTCCATTCTCGGACAGGGCGATCCGTTGTACGTCGTTGACGGCGTGATCATTTCCAACGCCGGCATCTCGTCAGGAGCCAGCTCGATTACCCGCGCATCGGGCTCAACCGGCTCCAATCAGGATCAGGTCGTCAATCGTTTGGCCGACCTCAATCCAAACGACATCGACAACATTGAAGTCCTGAAGTCCGCCGCAGCGACCGCCATTTATGGATCGCGCGCGACGAACGGCGTTGTTGTCATCACCACCAAGCGCGGCAAGGAAAACCAGCCTCGCTGGAACCTGACGCAGCGCGTCGGCACTCAGTCGCAGCTTCGCAGCCTTGGCTCGCGTAAGTTTGCGACCCTGAAAGACGTTTACGATCCAGCGAACGACGTGAACTGGACCGGTGGTCCGGTTGGACTCGCCGCCGCACAAGCCGCATGTAATCCGAATTGCACGTTTTACGACTGGCAAGATCAGTTGTATGGCCAGACGTTGCCGTCGTACGAAACGTTGTTGTCCGCATCAGGCGGCATGAACAAAACGCGCTATTTCGTGTCGGCCAATGATCGCCAGGAATCGGGCATCATGATCAACACCGGTGCTCGTCGCACAGGTGGCCGCATGAACATCGATCAGCAGCTCGGTTCCAAGTTGACCGTCGGTGTTGGTGTCGACATCACGCGCAACTCGTTCCATCGCGGCGTTGGCGGTAACGACAACTCCGGCACCAGCCCGATTTACACCTTCGGCTACTCGCCGGCCATTATCGACCTGCAAGCGAAGACGGCCACTGGTCGCTTCGTCAACATGCCATTCAACGGCGGTGGTTCGGGCACATCAAACCCGTTCGAAGTCATGCGCGCCGTGACGAACAAGGAATCAGTGTGGCGTCAGTCGGGTAACGCGCGTCTCGGTTACTCATTGGTCGGAACGAATCACAACACGGTGCAGCTTTCGTACCTCGCCGGTGTCGATCGCTTCCAGCAGGAAGGTTATCAGTACTCGCCCAACTACCTGCAATACGAGGCCGCTGACGGTTTCCTCGGCACTGCTGCCGAGAACAACGTTTCCAGCTTCCAGTTCAATCAGGGCGGCAATGCCGTCTGGACGTACACACCAGGCGCGAATCGCTTCTTCACGTCATTCACGACGTCCGTCGGTACTTCGTACGAAACGCAAAACGTCAAAACGTATCGTATCCGCGGCCGTGGATTGTTGCCAACACGTGCCGTCGCTGCCGGTGCACAGGACGTCGCAATCGTCGACCAAGTTGAAGAGTTCCGCGATCAGTCGTACTACGTGAACGAACAGGCGCTGTTCTTCAACGAACGCCTGGCGATCAACGGCGGCTATCGCGCTGACCGTTCCAGCGCCAACGGCGATCGCGAACAGTACTACCTGTATCCGAAAGTCTCGGCGTCATATCGTTTTGTGAAGCCGCTTACCAGCAAGATCGACGAAGTCAAGTTCCGTGCGGCCAAGGGTCAGTCGGGTAACCGTCCTCGTTACGGCGATCGCGACATTCTGTTTGCCGACGGCGGATTGATCTCCGGAAACGGTTCGCTCGTTTCGGCCAGCTTGCTTGGCAATCCGCAGATCAAGCCCGAAATCATGAACGAACTCGAGTTCGGCTTTGATGCCTCGCTGTTCGGTTCACGCATCGGTTTGGAAGGCACGCGCTACGAGCGTGTTATCACCGACTTGTTGCTCACGTTCCCGTTGCCGCCGTCATCAGGCCTCGGCAATCAAATCAAGAACGGTGGACAGCTGTCGGTGCAGGGTATCGAAGCAGTCTTCTCAGCCGTGCCGCTGCGTTCACGCAGCTTTGAGTGGACCACGCGTGTGATCTACAACCACAACACGCAGCACACGGACAACATTCCAGTGCCCGCGTTCAACGTGGCCGGTGGTTCATTTGGCGCCGCGTACGGCCGTAATCGCATCCAGGCAAACACCGTCTCGACGCTGATCTGGGGCAACGTCCCATTCTGCGCCGGCAAGTCCTGCGATACGAACACGTTGCTGGATGCAAACCCGATCTCGACCACCACGTTCAACAACGACTTCACCTTCAAGCGCCTGACGTTCTCAGCACTGCTTGATTGGCGTGCCGGTGGTTACGTGTCCGATATGACCAACAACTTGTTTGACGAGGGTGGTCAGTCGCGTGATTACGACGATCCGTCACCGGTTGCTGGTTACACCAAACTTGGTGATTATCGCTACGACACGTTCAACAAGGGCGATATTCGCCCGTACATTCAGTCGGGTTCGTACGTGAAGTTGCGCGAAGTCGCTGTTGCTTTTGACATGCCGGAAAATATCGCGAAGAAAATTCCGGGTGCACGCAGCCTCCGCGTCAATCTGCAGGGACGTAACCTCGCGTTGTGGTCGAAGTACTGGAGCTACGATCCAGAATTCAACAACTTCGGCAACTCCAACTTCAATCG
>JBDTTO010000079.1:0-9109 GCA_039930585.1 Gemmatimonadaceae bacterium | reverse complement strand
GTGAGCTCGCTCGCCATTGGCGCGACGATTGTCTTGTACGACGGCGCGCCACTTTCGCCCGATCCGAACATTCTGCTACGAATGGCGGAGGAAGAAAAGATCAGCGTGTTTGGTATCAGCGCGAAGTATCTGGCCGTGCTCGAGAAAGAGAGTCCCGACGCATTATCTCAATTCGATTTGAGTTCTGTGCGTGCTATTCTTTCAACGGGCAGTCCGTTGGCGGCCAACAGTTATGACTTCGTCTACAAGCATCTCACGCATGGTGTCCGACTTACCAGCATGAGCGGTGGTACCGACATCGTGAGTTGCTTCGCGTTAGGTGATCCCGTCGGCTCAATCTGGCGCGGTGAATTGCAAACCCGCGGACTTGGCATGGCGGTGGATGTGTTCAATGACGAAGGCGCGCCCATTCGTAACGAACCCGGTGAACTGGTCTGCACGAAGCCGTTTCCGTCAATGCCCGTTGCGTTCTGGAACGATGACGACGGCTCGCGGTATCGCGCAGCGTACTTCGATCACTTTCCCGGTGTGTGGCGTCACGGCGATTGGTGCGAAATCACGGAGCACGACGGGTTTGTTATTCACGGACGCAGTGACGCCACACTCAACCCTGGTGGCGTGCGCATTGGCACGGCTGAGGTGTATCGTCAGGTGGAGCAGATTCCCGAAGTGCTCGAGTCGTTGGTTGTCGAGCAAACGCTAACGGGCGATGGCGGTACGGATGCGCGCATGGTGCTGTTTGTGCGCATGCGTGCGGGGCACGAGTTTACCGAAGTAGTGAGACAGTCGATCCGCCAACGACTGCGCGAGCACGCAACGCCACATCACGTACCCAAGGTGATCATTGCCGTTGCCGACATTCCGCGCACGATCAGCGGCAAGATCACAGAACTGGCGGTGCGTGAAATCATTCACAATCGTCCGGTCAGGAACATTGATGCGCTCGCCAATCCGGAAGCGCTCAAACTCTTCGCAAATCTTCCTGAACTTCTCGTCAATTAGGGGGCTAGTATTCAGTCTCCCGCCCCGTTGCACTTCTCTCGGAGCCGGTATGCGCACACAAGTGTCCCTCCCCGTTCGTCGCACGCGTAACGTCATTGCCGCGATGACAGCGGCGCTGGCTTTCTCGTTGCCATCGTTCGCGCAGTTAAGCGCTCAGACGGCGGCGCCCGCGAAACCCGCTGCACAAGCTACCACTGCAAAGGCGGCCGCGGCCCAACCGGCAAAGGCCGCCGCAGCGCAACCCACCGCTACAAAACCGACTGCGGCGCAGCCGGCTGCAGCCAAACCGGCCGTCGCCGCAGCAAAAGCGGCGCCAGCGGCCGCAGCAAAACCGTTGGTCGATATCAACCATGCCACGGTCAAAGAACTCAAAACGATTCCCGGCATTGGCGACGCGTATGCAGCCAAAATTGTATCGGGACGACCGTATGCAAACAAATCGCAGTTGGTCTTCAGAAATGTGCTCGCGGCGTCGCTGTACGAAACGATCCAGGGTATGATCATCGCCAAGCAGTAGTGCGTCGTGACGTGCTCGGGCAGCGCTCGGGGCGAGTGTTATCTTGAAGGACGGAGGAAGTCGCGGTGAAATTCATCTCTGAGTGGTGCAGTGACGAGCGGCAGCGCGCCTGGATTGGCGCGTTGCCCCGATCACACATAAAGGCCGGCTGATGCTGCACGCGCTGTCTGATCGCAGTTGATGCGACGGGCAGACGTTCGTCATTCCCGCTCTTTATTCGTCAGGCGGCGCGCATGCATGCGCTACCGCTCGGCACCTCCCGAGGATCAATCCATGGCTACCGCAACACTTCCGACAGCCGTTGAAGCACACGATACGTTTCCGATCAACGGAACCGATTTCATCGAGTTTTATGTAGGCAATGCCAAGCAATCGTCGCTGTTTTATCAGCACGTGCTTGGATTCCAGCTGGTGGCGTATCGCGGCCCGGAAACGGGCGTGCGCGGGCAAGCAAGCTATCTGCTGCAACAGGACAAGATTCGTTTCGTTCTGACATCACCACTCGGCCCAGATGGCGAAATCGCGGATCACGTTCGCACACATGGCGACGGTGTTCGCGATTTTGCGTTTTGGGTGGATGATGCGCGCGACGCATACGCGAAAGCGATTGAACGTGGCGCGGTGTCCATTCGGAAGCCCGAAGTTTTTTCTGATGCAAACGGCGAAGTTGTCATCGCGGCGATTGGGACGTATGGTGACACCATTCATTCGATCGTCGAGCGTCGCAATTACCGCGGATTGTTCCTGCCCGGATTCGTTCCGGTTGAATCGAACTACACCGCGGTGAGCACGGGCCTCAAATACGTTGACCACTGCGTGGGTAACGTCGAACTCGGCCGGATGAACTATTGGGTTGAGTATTACACCCGCGTGCTTGGTTTCTTCAATCTGTTGTCGTTTGATGACAAACAGATCTCGACGGAATATTCCGCGCTGATGTCCAAGGTGATGTCGAATGGGAACGGTCGCATCAAGTTTCCAATCAACGAACCGGCGGCCGGCAAAAAGAAATCGCAGGTTGAAGAGTATCTCGATTTTTACGGAGGTCCCGGCATTCAGCACATTGCGATCGCAACAGACGACATCGTGAAAACGGTGGGCGACCTGAAAAAGCGAGGCATGGAATTCCTTTCAATTCCGGCGTCGTATTACGACACCGTATTGGATCGCGTGGGCAAAATTGACGAAGATCTCGCACCATTGGCCAAGCTTGGCATTCTCGTTGATCACGACGACGAAGGATATTTGCTGCAGGTATTCAGCAAGCCCGTACAAGACCGTCCCACGTTGTTTGTCGAAATCATTCAGCGCAAAGGCGCGAAGAGTTTTGGCGCTGGCAACTTCAAGGCGCTCTTCGAATCACTGGAGCGCGAACAGGCGCTGCGCGGCAACCTGTAAGGCCAGGCAGACCATGGCTATTTACCACAAGCTCGGAAAAATTCCTCCCAAGCGGCACACCGTGTTTCGTCGTCCCGACGGCGGTTTGTACGCTGAAGAGTTAATGGGACACGAAGGATTTACGGGAACCTCGTCGCTGCTGTATCACACGCACGCGCCCACGACTGTGAAGTCCGTGCGGCATTTGCGTTCGATGGAGTTGGTGGCCGACCCGGATCAGACACTCAAGCATCGCCACTTTCTCACGGCCAAAGCAAAGCCGGGTGGCAGCCCCACGCTTGATCGCATTCCGCTCCTGTTCAATCAGGATGTGGCGATGCATTACGTGGTGCCGGACATTGACGACGAGCACTACTATCGCAACGCTCAGGCCGACGAAGTTACGTACATCGCCGAAGGTTCGGGTGTTGTCGAAACCGTGTTCGGTGACTTGCCGTATCGCGCCGGCGACTACGTCGTGGTTCATCGCGGCATTTTGCATCGCTGGCGCTGCGACAATTCGAAAGGCGCGACCAAGATGCTCATTATGGAAAGCCGAGGGCATGTGCGCACGCCCAAGCGGTACCGCAATGAATTTGGCCAGTTGCTTGAAGGTGCACCGTATTCCGAACGTGACTTTCGCATTCCAACCGAGCTGCGAACGATTGACGAAATGGGCGACTTTCCCATCTACGTCAAGCAGTACAATGCGCTAACCGAGTTGGTGCTTGACCATCATCCAATCGACGTGATTGGATGGGACGGCATGTTTTATCCGTGGATCTTCAACATCAACGACTTCGAACCCATCGTTGGTCGCATTCACCAACCGCCGCCAGTACACCAAACGTTTCAGGGCGACGGGTTTGTGATTTGTTCGTTTTGTCCGCGCCCGTTTGACTTTGATCCCAACGCAATTCCGGCTCCGTACAATCACAGCAACGTCGATTCGGACGAGGTGCTGTTCTACGCGTCCAGCGAATTCATGAGTCGCCGCGGCATTGAGTTTGGTTCGATCACGCATCACCCTGATGGATTACCGCACGGTCCGCACCCGGGACGCACCGAAGCATCCATCGGTGCGAAGTCGACCAACGAAATCGCCGTCATGTTGGATTCATTCCGTCCACTGAGGGTCGCAAAGCTGGCGATGGATTTTGAAGATCCCACGTACCATCGCAGCTGGATTGATGCGCAGCACGCGCAATTCAATCCTCCTACGTCCTGATAGAGTTTTTTCGAACACACCTCACATCATGCCACGACTTTCCGCTCGTTTTGCTGGCTTTCCCGCATATCCGTTGGCGCACATTCCGGCGCGAAAGAAAGCGTTGTTGGAGGCTGGCGTGGATGTGATCGACCTGGGCGCCGGCGACGCAGATCTTGCGCCGCCAGCTGCCGCGGTTGAAGCACTGCAAAAAAGCGCAACAATACCGGCATTGCAGCGATACGGTTTTGGATTGGGTCACGTACCGTATCGGCACGCAATCACGCGCTTCATGCACAAACGATTCGGACTCGAGTTTGATCCGATTTCGGAAGTCGTTCCATTATTGGGCAGCAAGGAAGGGCTCGCGCACCTGGCATTCGCGTATGTCGGTCCGGGCGACGTTGCCATCATTCCCGAACCCGCGTATCAAGCGTACCTCGGCGGTACATTGCTCAGCGATGCAGAACCGTACAACTACGCGTTGCGACCGCGTACAAATTTCCTGATTGAGTTGGACGACATCCCCGAAGACGTGTTGAAACGCACTCGGGTGTTGTATCTCAACTATCCAAACAATCCCACTGCCGCAATTGCGCCGCGCGAATATCTGGAACGCGTTGTCGCGAGTTGCCGGGAGCGCGACATTCTGCTGGTGTACGACAACGCGTATTCCGAGATGGGATTCGACGGATACGTGCCGCCCAGCATCTTTGAAATCGATGGCGCGAAAGAGATTGCCATCGAATTCCACTCGTTGTCGAAGACATTCAACATGACGGGATGGCGCTGCGGTTGGGCCGTGGCAAAGCCGGAAATCGCGGGCGCACTCGCAAAGGTGAAAGGTTTCGCCGACACGGGTCAGTACATGGCCATTCAGGCCGCTGGCGTTGCCGCACTTGATAGTTGGGAGTCGTTTGTACCGGGCAACCTGAAAGTATTTGCCGAGCGTCGCGATGCAGCCGTTGCAGCATTTCGCGCAAACGGTTTCACGTGCGAAGTACCGAAGGCCACGATGTACTTGTGGTTGCCGCTGCCCGAAGGAATTGCCAGCAAGGAATTCGCCGACATTCTGCGCGAAGAAGAAGGTGTGATTGTGTTACCAGGTTCGGGCTTTGGCGAAGGGGGCGAAGGTTTTTTTCGCATCTCATTTATTCAGCCGCCCGATCGCCTGGCCGAAGCAGCACAACGTGCGGGGCGCGTGTTGAACACGATGTTATATCGCGCGGCGCATGACACGCGCAATCTTTCCACGTTGCGGGCGTGATGTCATTTCGTTCGCGTGGCACAGCACTCTTGTCGACGGTGATGCCTGTTGCGCTCGCGCTTTTTGCGCTGGCATCACACGTGCGCGTGCTGTCGGCTCAAGCGAATGCGCCGGCTGCCGCGCCGCCAGTGCGCGAAACCGCAATGTTGCCTCCGCCCATGCGCGAATTCCGCGGCGTATGGGTGGCCAGCGTTTCCAACATCGATTGGCCTTCAAAACGCACGCTGACCACCGCGCAATCGCAAGCCGAGTTGTTGGCGATTCTCGATAAAGCGGCGTCGCTTCACCTTAACGCGGTACTGCTGCAGGTACGTCCCGCCGCCGACGCGCTGTACGCATCCAAGATTGAACCGTGGTCCGAATATCTTACGGGCGCGCAAGGTCGAGCACCCGTTCCGTTTTGGGATCCACTCGCGTTTGCCGTGAAGGAAGCGCACGCGCGCGGAATCGAACTGCACGCGTGGTTCAATCCGTATCGCGCACGCAACGATGACGCGAGAAGTCCACTCGTCGCGTCACACATTGCGAAGACACAACCCGCGCTCATCAAACGCTACGGTAAATTTCTTTGGATGGATCCGGGAGAGAAAGCGGTGCGTGATCGCACGCTTCAAGTGGTACTCGATGTCGTGAAGCGCTACGACATCGACGGCGTGCACATTGACGACTACTTCTATCCGTATCGCGAACACGATCGGCGCGGAAGAGACATTCCGTTTCCCGATCTCACAAGCTGGCGTAAATACACAAAAGGCGGCGGCAAGCTTGACCGCGATGATTGGCGTCGCCAGAACGTGAATCTTTTGGTCGAAGCGTTGTACAACGGCATTCACAAAACGAAGCCGTGGGTGAAATTCGGCATCAGTCCGTTCGGCATTTGGCGTCCGGGCAATCCCGAGCAAGTGCGTGGTCTCGATGCGTACACCGAGCTCTACGCCGACTCGCGCAAATGGCTTCGTGAAGGATGGTTGGACTACTTCACGCCACAGTTGTATTGGCCAACAACCAAAGCAGAACAGGCGTATCCCGCGCTGCTCGCATGGTGGGCCGGCGAAAATCTGAAATCGCGTCATTTGTGGCCAGGCAACTACACGTCGCGTTCGGGTGGCGCGGGTCGCAGCGCGTGGCCGGTTTCCGAACTGCTTGAGCAAATCAAAGCGACGCGCTTGCAGGCGGGTGCAACGGGAAATGTGCACTTCTCGATGATTTCGTTCACGCAGAATCAGGCCAGCATGGACGATTCGCTGGTGGCTGGTCCATATGCGCAGGTCGCACTCGTGCCCGCATCGCCGTGGCTCAAAAGCGCGCCGCCTGTTGTGCCGCAACCAACAATTGCCGACGTTGCGGGAGGGCAGGAATTGCGACTACTGCCACAAGGCGATCGCGCACCGTGGCTGTGGCTGGTACGCGCGAAAGTTGATACAAGCTGGATTTCCGTGGTGCTGCCGGGTACACAGGCAAGCTGGCGCATTCCGTCAGGCAGTCTGCCATCAGTACTGGCGGTAACCGCGATTAACCGTGCCGGCGAGGAAAGCGAAACGATCTCGGCGCTTCCCGACGTCGGTAGTCCCCCAGTGAACCGCAGCGGAGGGCGCAGGAAGTGAGCGAAGCGCGTCGCAAGTTCTATTATCGCGAGACCGAAGGCATTCGCATTACGGTGAAGCCCAGTTACGTGGCCGAGGCCTCAAGCCCGTCGCACGGACAGTTCAAGTTTGCGTACCACATTCGCATCGAGAACGTCGGAGCGCAGGCCGCTCAGCTCAGAACGCGTCGGTGGCTGATCCATGATCCACTGGGTGGCGATAACGTGGTCGAGGGGCAGGGAGTCGTGGGTGAGCAACCCCACCTTCTGGTCGGCGAGATCCACGAATACACCTCATTTTGCGTGATCAAGTCGCCCACGGGTTGGATGGAAGGGGCCTATCGTTTCGTGCGCGACGACGGTTCGTCCTTCCACGCCGACATCCCGCGTTTCCTGCTCGACGCCGAACCTCGGCCGGATATTGCGAGTTAGGCTGGTCAATTGTGGTGGCCCCGTTCAAGCCCGGCGGACTATATTAGGAGGTTGTGGCGTGTTCGATTCCCGAACAGGCCTACTCCGCCGAAGCCCAAGGGTACATGAGTAAGCAGGACGCGATTGAACTTGAAGGTACCGTAACAGAATTGCTGCCCAACGCGACGTTTCGCGTCACGGTGCAAACAGGACACGAAGTGCTGACCACGCTGGCGGGTAACATGCGACGCAATCGCATTCGTGTACTCGCTGGCGATCGTGTAACGGTTGAAGTGTCGCCGTACGATCTTACGCGCGGTCGCATCACGTTCCGCCACAAGAACTAGTACTTCAGGCGCCGAGCTAACGAAGCAGCGGCATGACGAGGTAAGTCAGCCCGATGCCGGCGCCAAACGCAGCCAACGCGAGTCCGATGTACCACAATCGCTTTGGCGCCATTACCTGCGTGCTGCCGCGACGAACGCCCCCGACTGCGCGAATGCCGGACCGCGTGACGCGCGGTTGAGCTAACTCACCGGTTGATGTTGGCGCCGGTACGTCCAATGGCGCGTGCAGTTGCTCCGGAATGCCATACTGCACTTCAAATCCCAGCGGATTCGCTGGCGCCGACTGCGATTGCGGCAACGCATTGAGAGTTGCTGGCGGCGGTTCGACGAGATCAAAAATTGTGTCGTCAATGTCATCGTCCGGAACGAACGCGACAAATTCGTCAGCCGCGTCATCCCGAAACAGCGTGATGGGCTCGCTGACGGCCTCTTCCCGAATCGGCGCGATGGGTTCGTCGATCGCCTCTTCTGGAATGAGTACGATTGCATCGCTGACTTCGCCGGGAAGACTCTGCGGCTCCTCAGCATTCATCACAGCGCGATCAGACATCGCGATGTTCGCCGTCGGTGTCGTTCTCAGCAAGTCGACAGTTTCTGCAATCGCCGAGCGCAGGAAGTGATCGTCGCTGGCAGTGGCGAGCGGATCACTGCCAAACGAATGCGAAGGCATTTCGGTAGGTGTAATGCGTGATGCATTGTCCGCGAGACGTCGCGCGAACAGCAGCGCATTCAGGCGCGATACATACGGGCGCGCGAGGTCGGGCGCAGAACGCTCCAGTAATCGCGCGGCGTTCGTGAGCAACGGCACGAGATGTTCACTTTCATCGCCACGTTTGCGCTCAACGGCTGAGACTGCGCGCTCAAGCAACGACATGGCTTCGTCGGGATGGCCGGCCGCGCCAAGAATCACCGCAAGATCGCCGCGCGTGCGTGCAACGACCAACGCATCTTCACCATACAGCGACACGCGAATCGCACAGCTGCGTTCGGCAAGCCGTCGTGCTTCTGCAAAATCGCGGGTGTGGAAATAGCACTGTCCGATGTTCAACAGCAGTTGAGCACGAAGATCATCGTGGGCCAGCGCTGTAACCCCGCCTTGTTCGTTTTCGGCGTCCAGTTGCGCCAAAGCATCTTCAAACGCACGCGTAGCGTCTGGCCAACGCCCCTCTTTGGCGAGCGCCAATCCCTCAACGTTGGTGTCCTTCCAGAATCCGTTCACAGAGAGCGAATCGCCGCTAACCGATGCCGGTTGGCTGTTGCTGCGGAGTGCATGTATGAGTCAGGAAAGAGAGGGGACTTCTTCCGCAGAATATGCGCTTGGGCGACCGGATTGGAGCCCCCTTCATCACAAATGCCCGCACTGTGAGGCCACCCGCTTGCGGCGTAGGGCTCCCGGACC
>JBDTTO010000078.1:0-9132 GCA_039930585.1 Gemmatimonadaceae bacterium | reverse complement strand
GTTTTCACGCGGAGGCCGCGGAGGTGTGCGCGGGGTTGCACAGGTGGGAGCGCTACGTTGAGACGCGGAGCGAAGTGACGGCTCGATGAGCGAATCCCAACCGAATGCGAAGGTCGAAAGTTTTTCTTTGCTTACTGCGACTTACGCGTGCGACATTTGTAACCACGCGCGCAGTCTCCGCGGCTCAACGTAGCACACAATTCTATGCGAACGACGCAATCCTCCGCGGCCTCCGCGTGAAATGCAGTAAACAATCTCGCGCAGATCTACTCCGTCGGCGCGAGTTCAAGATGCAAACTGAGACGCGGTGTTGAGCGTCGAGTTACGGTGCGCTGCTGTACCGTCTCCGCAGGTCGACCTTTTCGACTGTAGGCTGTCCCGGATGCGTCAGATAGATCTGCTCGCGCATCCACTGCAACTCTGCTTCCAAATCCGATTGCGCAATTTCCCTGCACCACGTCTTTGGCGGTTTGCCTTTGTCACCCGTCCAACTGTACCCGCGCTGACGCAACGAATCTTTCGTATCGAAATGACTGTTGGTTGCCGCAATGCGCATGCGCGGCATTCGACAATTCTCGAGCAGCATTTGCAGCGGGATTTTTCCATCTCCGAACGCAATCGCGAGTACGTGTAATGTCGCGCGACAATCGTCCAATGCGCGGTGATGCGTATCGAGAAACGTGTTGGTGTGCGCGTACAACAAAATTTCCAGCTTGCGCGACGACATCCCGCGCTCCTGCCACGGCACATCGTTCATTGAACAACCCCAATGTGTGTCGGCCAGAAATGGCAGACGCCGATCAATAAACGGCCGATCGAATGATGCATTGTGTGCGATGATCAACTTCACATCGGTTGCCAACTCGCGCACACGATCTTCGTTGATTGATTCACCGCGCACGTCCTCATTGGTGATGCCGGTGAGTTTCGAAACTTCATCGGGAATCGGGCGTCCCGGATCCTGCAACCACGATTCCGCCGCGAGCACCTGCACAACGTTGCCCGTGTTGACGTCATACGCAAACAGGATCATTCCCAGTTCAATGATGCTGTCGCTCGCGTACGAAAGTCCCGTTGTTTCCACGTCAATCAACAGCGCGCGCCGTACGTCGCTCTGCGCATCCATTGTCGCGTTGATGGTGAGCGGTTGCAGCCGTCGCAACACGCGATAGTCGGGACTTTCGCTTAACTGCTGCGCGAGTGCTTCGAGTTCAACTGGAGTCGGACTGGGCAAGCGGATCTCGCTGGGGAAACGTGATTGCGAATTCGTCAGAGGCGTAAGATAACGCCGCCCCGCGGGTGTTCGCGCGCGCGTCTCCACGGAATCGAATCGCGAATGGTCCGCTGAATGCAACGCAGCAATCAGTGCTCGTTTGGACGCACTACTGGCGACGCTGACTGCGGGTGGAACACATTCCTCAGCCGCACTGGTGATCTGGGCTTCAAGGATTGAAACGCACCACCATGTTTTCGAGCGGCGTTTCGCCTTCGACGCGACGTGCGGGCTGAGCCGGATTGAGTGTCCACGCCATTCCCGACAACAGCGACGCGGCTGAATTCACGCGCCCCATCAACTCGAACGCCGGCAATACGTAGGGCAGTCCTTCACCGCCAAGCGGCTTGGGCGAGCTGCTGATGTGAAAGTGCAAATGTGGTGCGAGGCTGTTTCCAGAATTTCCGAGCGCAGCGATTGTCTGCCCGGCGGATACGCGATCGCCGAGTTTGACCAGAAGACTTCCAGGCTTCAGGTGCGCGTAGGTCGCAAATCGGCCACTGCCGATGTCGACGATGATCGCGTTGCCAAGCGCGTCCGCAGCCTCCACCACGTCAGGTGCCACCAACGTCAGCGCCGAGTGCTCCAACACGTCCGCACGTGCCCAGACGACGGTGCCGCTGGCGACCGATTTTACCGGAGTGCCGTAGCCGTACCAGTTGGCGTTGATCGTGGAATCGCCGTGAAAGAGTTTGCCGTCGGTGCCAAGTTTGGCCCAGTCCACGGCGTAGCGCTGGGGGATTGCCGCTTCGCCATTCACGGCAACGAAGGACAATCGGTGTCCAGAGCTGTTGGCGGGCCCGCGCAACGCGACCCACGGACCGTCGGCGACCGGCGGAATTAGCGAGACAAGGCTGCCTTGATCGAGGCTGGTGGATTTTGTGAAAACGGTGTCTGACTTAGTGCTTGATTGGAATATGAGCCGATGATGTATCGTAACTGGCTTCTTCATGCCCTGTGCAAGCGCGATCCACATATACGCGACGGATCGTGCTCCGGGCTTCAGCTCCAGTCGATCGGAAGGCGAGTTCTGCGAAACAGCTTGAGCTCCGACCGCGATGACGCGCTGCGCCAGCGCCAGTTCCTTCCAGCTGCCGAGCACGGCGTTTGTTGAGTCGAGTGCATCGATCTGCCGGAGACCAAGCGTCCCGGACCCGAAGTTTGTCAGGTGTAATTCGTAGACAATCTGCGTTCGACCGAGCGCGAACAACGCGGTGGGCGTGGTCAAAATCTGGACGTCGACTGGAGCTCGACCGACTTGTTGGGCGTAAACGTTCGACGAAATGGACAGGAATGCGGCAGCAACAAATCGCGCAAAACCGGTCCGATGCTTCCAGGTGTAGGTATTCATGCTTGACACTGTACTACAGTACTAGTACTGTGTGCAAGTGTTTACGCGAACCGATCCCTCATCCGGAATTCCGGTCTACCTGCAGCTCGTCGAGCAGGTGAAGCACGCCATCGCCACGGGGCTTTTGATGCCCGGCGCCCAGCTGCCCGGTGTCCGACCGGCTGCCGTCGATCTCGTCATCAATCCCAACACCGTCGTCAAAGCGTACCGCGAACTGGAGCACGAAGGCTTCATCGAGGTACGCCACGGTGCCGGCGCCTTTGTCTCGCCGTCCGCGCCTTCGCTGCTGCGCACAGACCTGATTCGCGATGCGATGGGCGTCGTTCGCGACGCGGTCAGTGAATTGCGTTCGCGCGGAATTACGCCGGCCGAGATGCGGCGATTGTTGGAGAGCGAGTTGAGCCAGGTGCGCGAGACTGATCCCAACCAATCGTGGCGCAGTGATGCAACCGGCTGAACTGTCAGATGCAGATCGTCGCAGCGCACTTATTGTGCTGAACGATCTGCACAAGCGACACGGCGACACCGTCGCGCTCCGTGGACTTTCACTCACGGTTCCGCAAGGCGCGATCTTTGCACTGCTTGGACCTAATGGTTGCGGCAAAACTACGACGCTCAAGTTGTTGCTGGGAATGTCGCGCGCCGATTCGGGAACGGGCACCGTGTTTGGTTTGCGCATCGACCATGAGCGCGACAGTGTTGCAATTCGTCGACGCACGGGATTTGTGTCTGAAACGAAAGAACTTTTCCAACAGGTGGATGTTGCCACCACCATTCGTCTTGTTCGATCATTTTATCCGCGATGGGATGCTGCGTTAGAGCAGCGATTGCTTCGCGAATTTTTGTTGTTGCCTGCGCAGAAGGTTTCCGCACTCAGCAAAGGCATGCGCGCAAAACTTGCGCTGCTGGTTGCGTGTTGTCGCGGTGCCGACCTGTTGGTGCTGGACGAACCAACCGACGGGCTTGATCCCGCGGCAGCCGAACAGATGTTGGAGACGCTGGTGAGTATGGTGGCAGAGACCGGTTTAACTGTGCTGCTGTCGTCGCATCAACTGCATGAAGTTGAACGTGTGGCAGACGGAGTGGCAATCATGCATGACGGTCGCGTGTTGTTGCGCGGCGAATTGGATGAATTGCGAATGCGCGTGCGCCGCATTGATGTCCACGCACACTCGGCAGACACGTCAAACGCGCGGATGCAAGACTCATCGCACGCACCAGTCATTCCCGACGGGTCCGAAGTACTTCACTCGGCAGAATTACGCGACGGGAATTCTTTGCTTGTGCGTGGTGATGCCGACGCAATTGCAAAACAGTTTGCCGATCATGGAGCGGAGGTGTCGGTTCATGCGGTGCCGCTGCGCGAACTGTTTCTCACACTCACCAACACACGCTGATGTGGTACAAATCGTGGGTTGAAGTGCGGTGGCGGCTGGTGTTGATGACGTTACTCAACGCGTTCTTTGGCGCCGTGTTGCTGGACGACGCGGTTTCGGCCGACGTGTGGCGACACCGCTTGAGTGGCAACCTCCCGATGATATTTGCGATGAACGCCATCGTGCTGGCGGGATCGGGTGTGGCATCGCAATTGTCGCAGCGCCCGGGGCAACTGGTGCATCCTTCCATGATGTTTCTGCTGTCGCTGCCCATTACGCGGAGCCGGTTGGTACTCGTGCGCCAGGCGGTGGGTGCGATGTCCGTGTGTGCGCTGATGCTTGCAACGACGATCGTGTTTTGCGCCGTTGCGCCCGGCATTCGGGAGATATTTTCTCCGGCCAGCGCACTGCTGTTCCTGATTTGCATCGCGGGCGTGGTGTTCACCGTGTATGCGATTTCGGCGTTGCTTTCCACTGTGCTTGATCAGCTGTGGCAAACGTACGGCGCGTTGGCGATTGTGGCCGGGATATTCGGAGCATTTCCGAGGGCGCGCTTCTGGAGCATTTTACTCGAGCAATTCAATGCAACGAATGTGCCGCCAACTGTGTGGACGCAGGTATTTATTGGATTATTAACATGCGCAGCGCTCACATTCTCGTTGGTGTTTGCGTCTGTTCGTGTCGTTCAACGAAAACAGTTTTAAACGAAGAATCGACACACCAAAAATTGTGATTTGAATCGCTTATTGATTTCTGCACTGACTGCATGAAAGTGCCCGTTACAATTGAATCTCAGGTGTAAAACGCATTGTCATTCGTGCATATTGAGCGCCAATGTCAAACATTGACTCCTCATCCCCGGATTTCGCGGCGCTCTTTAATGCGGCCCCCGGAAATTTTCTGGTACTGGATCCAGCCCTGATCATTCGGGCCGTTACCGATGCGTATCTCGCGGCAACCAAGACAGATCGCGGTACCATTGTCGGACAGTGGTTGTTTCATGTGTTTCCTGACAATCCGGATGATCCGATGGCGGACGGCGTTGCAAATTTGCGCGCGTCGCTGGAACGTGCGCTGGCCACGCGCAAGCCGGATCGCATGGCGATTCAGAAATACGATATCCCGCTTCCAGACGGCAGCGGTGAATTTGAAGTGCGCTATTGGAGTCCGCTCAACA
Source organism: Gemmatimonadaceae bacterium (assembly GCA_039930585.1). Classification (GTDB taxonomy): domain Bacteria; phylum Gemmatimonadota; class Gemmatimonadetes; order Gemmatimonadales; family Gemmatimonadaceae; genus Gemmatimonas. The sequence goes on along the minus strand of JBDTTO010000078.1, from coordinate 3,955 downwards.
CGCCGGTGCTCGATGCAACAGGAAACGTACAATATCTGCTGCATTGGGTTGAAGACGTTACGGACATGATGGTGTTGCGCGAAGACATGCAGCGCGAAGCCGAATCAATGGGCGCGCGGCTTGAGCAACAGGTCAATCGCACACGCGCCGAAGTGATACTGCGCAATGAAGCGTTGCTCGCGAATGAACGACTGATGGAAAGCGAACGTCGATATCGCTTTCTCGCCGACGCAGTGCCGCAACTTATCTGGACCGCTACACCAGAGGGACAGTTTGATTACGTGAATGAACGTTGGCTCGCGTTTACGAAGCGAACACTTGACGCGCTGAGCGGCGACGGCTGGCTTGACGTGGTGAATCCTGAGGATCGCGCGAGCACGGTTGATGCGTGGCAACAAGCGATCAGAACCGGCGCGTCGCACTTTCAAATGGAACATCGACTGCAGGTACACGATGGGTCGTGGCGTTGGTTTCTTACCACGGCGCTTCCGTATCGTGACGGCAGTTCGACGATCATGAAATGGTTTGGCTCAAGCACCGACATTCATGATCGTGTGCAGGGTGAAGAACAGCTTCGTGTCGCACAGCGGTTGCAATCGGTTGGAAAACTTGCGGGCGGCATGGCGCACGAAGTGAACAACATGATGTCGGCCGTGTTGGGTTTTGGCGAACTCGTGACGGAGGCATTGGGACCGTATCATCCGCAGATCTCCGATGTCGAAGAGATGATCAAGGCGGGTTCGCGCGCCGCGCAGGTCACGAGACAGTTACTCGCATTCAGCCGGCAGCAGGTGTTGAATCCCGCAGTTGTTGATCTCAACATCATCGTGTCCGATCTCGCTACAGCATTGCGTCGCATTGTTGGATCCGACCGACGTCTCGACATTCGATTGTTCACGCGGCCGCTGCACGCCATTGCAGATCGCGGTCAGATCGAACAGGTGCTCATCAATCTCGTGGCCAATGCGCGCGATGCAACGGCCACGAATGGTGTGGTTGGCGTCGAAACCGAATCAGTGCGATTTGATGCGGATGCGCTGCGTGTGCGTAACGCGGGCGAAGTTGAGCCGGGTGAGTTTGTGCGCGTGATTGTGCGCGATGACGGTGCGGGAATGCCGTCTGACGTTATCGCGCGCGCATTCGAACCGTTCTACACAACGAAACCGGTTGGTGAGGGCACCGGTCTCGGATTGTCCATGGTGTTGGGCATCGTGCAACAAAGCGGCGGCTTTGTGCACATTGAAAGTGCGCGCGGCGCCGGCACTACTGTGTCAGCGTATTTTCCGATTGCGGATGCCGTGGCCGATGCCACCGTTGCGCCAAAGGTTATTGCGCGCGGCAAAGGCGAGCGCGTACTCGTGGTCGAAGACGAGGCCGTGGTGCGCGCACTCGTCACGCGCGCGCTGGAGACCAGTGGATACGTTGTGTATTCGGCGCCCAATGGTGCAGCCGCACTCGATGTGCTGAATTCGCAAACGGAAGCAGTTCAGTTGGTGCTGACTGATCTCGTTATGCCCAACATGAACGGCCAGCAACTGGCAGCCAAAATAGACGAGCTGTTTCCACACATTCCGGTGCTGTTCATGTCAGCATACACCGGCGATGAAATTCAGCGGCGCGGCCTGCTGGTGAACAACGCCGCATTTGTGCAGAAGCCGTTTACACTGGAGCGGCTGGCAACGTCCGTTCGGCAGCGATTGGACGGCGAACCCGTGAAGTAACGGCGTCGCCGAGCTTACTGCGGCATGCAATTACTGCGGCACGCCGCCTTGCAGGATTAGCGCGAGTTTGTCGAGATCGATGTTGCCGCCGCTCACAATACATACCACGCGTTTTTCCCTCACGCGGCCAGTGAGCACGGCTGCGACTGCCGCTGCACCAGCGCCTTCAGCAACAACATTTGCGCGTTCTGCCAACAAGCGCACGGCCGCCGCAACTTCGGCAACGGAAACTGAAACCGTGCCCGCCAACAGCGATTGCGCCAGCGGCCACATCTCCGCGGAAACTCCGCCGCTTCCAATTCCGTCAACAAAACTTGGCCGTCGCGTCACTGCCGTGCGCGCTCCCGCCGCAAATGACGCAGTAAGCGGCGCGGCTGTATCAACTTCCACTGCATACACTTTCGTACGTGGACTCAACACACTGGCGGCCGCTGCAATACCGCACACGAGTCCACCACCGCCATACGGCACCAGAATCGCATCAACATCCGCCACGTCATCAAATATTTCGGCAGCAATGGTCCCGTTGCCCGCCATCACGTTGACGTCGGCAAACGGATGCACAAAGAGTCCAGGAATTCCCGGGCGTCCGTGATTTACAATGGTTTGCCACCAGTCATCAAATGGCAACTTGATGACTTCACCGCCCAGTCGTTCAATCGCATCGATTTTCGCTTTGGGCGCGATGTCCGGTACTACAACGCGACACTTCACACCAAACTCGCGCGCACACCATGCCACACCTTGCGCCATGTTGCCCGCGCTGGCCGTGTACACTCCGTCTTTCAGTGCTTCTCTTCCGACAATTGCCATCGCGTTGGCCGCACCGCGCAACTTGAATGAACCGATCGGTTGCAGATTCTCAAGCTTGAGGTGCACTTCGTTCGCGCCCGTCTCGGCATTCAATCGCACCAGCGGCGTACGAACAACGGTGCCTTTGATACGAGTGCGCGCAGCGGCAACGTCATCAGCGGAGACTGCAGAAAGTGTGCGGATCATCGATGTATCGGTGTAGAGTTTTGGTGCGATGCGGCGAATGGCGCGATGTAAATCAAACTATTAGTTTGTGACCTGAATGAAACGATTTGTTCGACAGTGAATCAAACTATTTGTTCGAAAACGGTTGATCGCCCTGAATCGCCTGCCACATGCGCGCCACGCGTTCGGATGGCAACCATGCTGTTGGAAATCCCGGAGCCGGTCCATCGGCGGATGGTGCAAACATTTTTGTTTTGAAGTCGCCAATAAACGCTGGCTTCTCGGGCATCGCATTGAGTGGTCCGGCAGAAGCGGGCAGTCGCAGTGCCATTACATCTTCATAAAACGGCAACGCGATGTCACGCGAACGTCCCACAATGTGCGCCGCTTGCGGTTCTTCGGACAACGCCCACAACGCACCACCGCGACGATTCACGGCAAACAAACCGACAATCGTGTTGGTGCGAAACTCGAGATCCTTGCCACCAACAAACAGTATGCCCGGCACTGCTCGCGCGGCGCGCGGTAACAGTGCGCTGTAATAGATGCCGCCCTTGTTCACAACAAACGCGATTACACGCTCGTGCTTCCACGCGACGAATTCGTAGTTGAACTGCCCGCCGGCCGACATCCCCCATAACAACATTGGCGCCGTTGCAAGCTCCGGATGTTTTGACTTCTCCGCGAATTCATTAATCGCCGAGAGCAGTGCTTGCCCGCTGCCATCCGAAACCTTGATGTAGTCTTCGATGAAATTCTGATCGTGCTGTTTGTCCGTGAATCGACACGCCACCAGCGCGAGTTTGTGTTTCACCGCAAATGCCTGCCACACGGTATCCTGCGCCATCGGTCGCCCGTCGCCGTTTGAGCCAGGCACCAGTAACATGATGCCGCGAAACGCAGCGACATTGTTGGGATACCACAGCCGAAATTCGGCTTTGTCGAAGTTGTTGCCGGGCGGAATTACACCTTCAATCGTAGTGCCACTTAACTGGGCAGAAGGCGTCGCCGATTGCTGCGCCTGCGCATTGAACGAGGCCACACTGGCCGTCAGTGCGAATGCTGCGACGACGTGACGAAGCTGAAAAGTTTGCATACGTGAGGTTATAGCCGAGGGGTGATGATTGCCACGGCTTCGGGTGAGGCGATGATGTCGATGACTTCGAAATCGACAATATCGTTCCAGGCCGAAATCCATTGGTCCAGCAGTGCACGATTGTCGCACTCCATGACCTGAAAACAGCGTCGCAAATCCT
>JBDTTO010000077.1:0-9215 GCA_039930585.1 Gemmatimonadaceae bacterium | reverse complement strand
AACCGATGAAATCCGGCCGTCGTCGACAGCACCTGTGTCGGACGAATCCAGTAACGCGGCACGTTCCCAACATCCGTCGGCGCCATCGAAGTATCTCGGCTCGAATACCTCCGAATCACGCGATTGCTTGCGTCAACAATTTCAAGCGTTGCTTCGCTTGCGACGGATTCCGAAACGAAATAGTCGATCATCGCGCCATCAGGCGGGTTTGCAGCCCACGGCTCGTCCGGCGGAATTGGCGTATCCGGATATTTGCTGAAGCGGAAACGAATCGCGTCGGCTGGCTTGAACAACGTGACTGGTGTTGTGCGCGTCGCGCTGGTCAGTTGACGGAGCGGGGCAATGTCGTCCAGAATGTAAAATGAACGGCCGTGCGTGCCGATTGCGATGTCATCGTCCTTGATGACAAGATCGCGAATTGACGTAGCCGGCATGTTGAGACGAAGTGATGACCAGTCGTCGCCGTCGTTGAATGACACCCACACCTGATTTTCCGAACCGGCAAACAACAACCCGCGACGCTTGGAGTCTTCGCGCACAACGTTGATGATCGCGCCATCCGGAATTCCGTGTGTAATGTGCGTCCACGTTTTGCCGCCATCATGCGTGCGATAAATGTGCGGGCGGAAATCATCGAGCCGCATCGTGTTCACTGCTGCGTACGCCGTTTGCGAATCGAAATGCCCCGCGTCCATGATGGAAATTTTGCTCCACGGCTTTGCACGCACTTCGGCAGGAGTTACGTCACGCCAGTGCAGGCCACCATCCGCCGTGGTGAAAATCAATCCATCGTCGCTACCGGTCCAGATGCGACCAATGTCGGTGTACGACGGCGCCACAGTGTAAATCACACCACCGTGTCGCGCGGTTGCGGTGGCCGAGTTGGCGTAAGTGCCGACGTTGGCCGGCACGATGGAATCAGCGCGCGTGAGATCGCCGCTGATCTGAGACCACGTGCGACCACTGTTCAACGTCTTCCACAACACATTCTCCGCAAAGAAAAGCGCGTGCTTGTCGACCGTCGAAAATACCAACGGCGCCGTGCGCACGGAACGAAATCCCGCCGCGCGTCCGACGTGCGGGCCAACCTGTTGAATGTCTCCGGTCTTTCGATCGTATCGCGAAACTTTGCCGCCGAAGACGATATCGACGTTCAGTGGATCTGGTGCGGCGTATCCGTATTCTTCCACGCCAACCGGATGCCAATCCCAATCCATGATGCGACCGTCATCGCCGCGACTGCGCACACAGGCAGAACCCGATTCCTGTTGACCGCTGCACACGCGATACGGGAAATCGAAATCGGTTGCAACGTGATAAAACGCAGCCGTTGGTTGATTGAGCCACGAACTCCAGCTCGTGCCGCCGTTCACCGTAATGACGGCGCCTTGATCACTTGCAATGATGATGATGCGCGGATCGATCGGGTTGATCCAGATTCGGTGATAATCATCGCCGCCGGGCGCGCCACGAAATGCGGCCCATGTTTTTCCGCCGTCGACAGACTTCCACGCAACTACACTGGCGGTGTACACGACGTCCGGATTTTTCGGATCAACTTTCACTTCGGCGAAATCCGATTCGCGCGTTGCCACGCGTGTGTCTGTTGTTACGCGATACCAGTGTTCGCCCGCATCATCCGAGCGAAAGAGTCCGTCGCCGCGGGTCGAGTTGACGGTTGCAAACATTCGCGACGGCAAACTTGGCGCGACCGTGATTCCAATGCGTCCCAATCCATCGCGCTCAAACGTTGGCAGTCCATCCATGATGCGACGCCAGGTTGTGCCGCCGTCCGTCGATTTCAGCAGTCCGCTGCCTGGTCCGGAAAATTGGCCGTTCTCCCAGGGTCCCTGTCGCGACTCCCACAGTGCGCAGTAGATGATGTTGGAGTTTGCCGGATCAATGACGACGTCAATCGCGCCAGTGTTCTCGTCTTTGTAGAGAACTCGTTCAAACGTTGTGCCGCCGTCAACCGACCGATACAGTCCGCGTTCGGTATTTGGTCCGTACGGATGGCCCATCGCTGCCACAAACAGTCGATTGGCATTTTTCGGATCGACCGCGATTTGCGGAATCTGCTGCGCGTCGCGAAGGCCGAGGTGTGTCCAGGTTTTTCCTGCGTCCACCGACTTGTAAATACCGTCACCCGTCGAGAGGTCGGGGCGCTGCAATCCTTCGCCGCTGCCCACATAAATCACGTCGGGATTGGACGGCGAGAGTGCAATCGCGCCAATTGAGCCAGACGGCTGCGCATCGAAGATCGGAAGCCACGTGCGACCGGCGTCGTTCGTCTTCCACACGCCACCGTCAACGGCCCCGATGTAGAACACGTTTGGTTGATCAGGAATACCCACGGCGGCTTTCGTGCGACTGGCACGAAATGGGCCTATCATCCGCCATTGCAGCTCCCCAAACTCATTCGATTCGATACGCTGAGCATTGAGGGCCTCGGTGAGAACGCCGCTGCCGACGCACATCAACGCGCCACCGGTCAGGATACGTACCCACCGGAGAAAGCCGCGATGCGCGCTGAGTGCCCTTTCGACGTTCACAGATTTTACTCAGGTGTGGGTTAACCGATGGCCGTTATCACTTCAGCAGCCGGGGCGCTCCGGATGAAATCCCATGAACCGTAAGCCCGATTCGATGGTCCTTGCCGCCGTGGTGGCAACGGTAATGTTTGGACATATACGCAGCATGACAGCCGAGACTCCGCCGGTATCCACGGCAGCCGGGCAGGCGCAGCAGGTCGCTGAAATTGCGGGCACCGTCAAGGACGGATCGGGCAAATCAATCAGTGGCGCGCGCGTCACCCTGACCGAGCTGGGGCTCGAAGTCGTGACCGATAGCTCCGGTCGGTATCGATTCGGCGCAATACGACCCGGCCGCTACACGCTTGCCGTGCGAAAAATCGGATACACGTCGCCGTTGCCGGTTGTGACGTCAGCGTCGTCTTCGGCAACGCACGACTTCGTACTCGCGCGCTCAGCCCGATTGCTCGAACCCGTCACGGTCACCGCGTCCGGCCAGCCAACCGATGCCAGACTGACGTCCCGCTCCATTGGCGTATTGCATCAGGACGAGCTTCGGAATGATGCGAGTATTTCGCTCGCGCACACGCTGGTTTCATTGCCCGGCGTGCGTTCGGTGAGCACTGGTGTGCAAATTGGCAAACCGATGATTCGCGGGTTGTACGGCGCGCGCGTGTTGACGATGGAAGACGGTATGCGCCTCGAGGACTATTCGTGGAGCGACGAAGACGCGCCGACGATTGATGCGCGACTTGCACAGCGTGTCGAAGTCATTCGCGGGCCGGCCAGTGCCTTGTACGGATCGGACGCGTTGGGTGGTGTGGTCAACGTGATTCCAAACGCGCTGCCCAGTGCACCCGATGGTGAAAGCGTGCGCCACTTGAGCGCCGAAGGCTACGGTGCCTCCAACAATCTTGAAGCCGGCGGATCGGCTCGTGTCGAAGGCGCGAACGGGCGTTTCGGTTGGCGTGCTGCCGGCACCGGCCGATTTGCGAGCAGCATTCAGACGCCCGCGGGTGAAGTTCGGCACACTGGGCTGGGGCTGGTGACGTTTCAAGGCGCGGCGGGCATGCGCGGCGCTTCTTCAAACACCACGGTGCGATTCGCACTTGTTGGTGGAGAGTTTCAATTGCTCGAGGCAAACGGTCCGGGAAGCAGTCTGGCCACGACCGGTGTGGTCGATTCAGGCGGGCCCGTTCGACAGCTGTTCGACAATCGCGTGCAGCTCGTTCACGAGCGCGTGCTTGGAGGCAACCTGCGTCTCGAAGCGAAAGCACAGTGGCAACGGCATTCGCTGAAAGAAGTTTCTGATGATTGTCTTCCACAGGTTGGTCAGCCGGTGTGTACGTCCGCAGAATTGGCGGCTGCGAAAGACAAGCCCGCGTTCGACCTGCTGCTGAACACAGAAACGGCCGACGTGCTGTTGCATCACGGTGGCGATGGAAATCTGCACGGCACGTTTGGCGTGTCAGGAATGCTGCAGTCCAACGATTCGCGCGGCCCGATCTTCCTGATTCCGAGTGCGCACAGTTCTTCCGTTGGCGTTTACGGATTTGAGCAGGTGCATGTCGGTATTTTCACACTCGAAGGCAGTGCACGCGCCGATCATCGCTCGATGGATGCCGACGCAAACGCGCAGATTCTGCTCACTGCCGCCGATTCACGCAAATGGGATGCGGCAACGTTTAACGCGGGCGTCGTTGCGCAACTCACGCCAATGGTTGCACTGGTTGCAAACGCCGGCTCGGCATGGCGCGCACCAACGCTGTTCGATCTTTACTCCAACGGCGTCAACATTGCTGAAGCGCGATACGAACTTGGTGATCCTTCGTTGCGTCGTGAATATGACGTGAACGGTGAAGCCGGTGTGCGTGTCACCGGCGCGCGTGCACATTTCGAAGCAACGGGTTTTCGCAGCAACATTGACGACTTCATCTACACGTCGCCAACCGGGCAACAGCAGTCGGGGCTTCCGCTCTTCCGTCATTTGCAGACGGACGCGCGATTCATCGGATCCGAAGCAAGCGCCGGTGTTGATGTGGCGACACCATTGTCACTCGACGCGCGCTTTGATTACGTGAAGGCCACAAACCGACGTACCGGTTCGCCGTTGCCGCTCACGCCGCCAGCGCGTGGCGCATTCGGCGCACTGTTCCACACGGAAAGCGTTTCGTTTTTGCATCATCTCGCCATTCGCGGCGAAGTGGAATCGGTCGCCAAACAAACCAGGCTCGATGCCAACGACATTCAAACCGGCAGCTATACGCTGGTCAACTTCAACGCGAGCGCGTACCACCCAATTGCGGCACGCGATTTCCGTTTCGACTTCCGTGTGCAGAACGCAGGAAATGTCGCGTACAAGGATTTTCTGAGCCGTTACAAGCAATTCGCACTTAACCCAGGATTCAACGCCGTGTTTCGGATTTCAACCGGATGGTAGCGCCCGAGCAGAACAAACCACGCTTCGCATTCAACGTACTGTTCTGGCGCAAATGGCACCGCTGGGTCGGATTTCCGGCTGCGCTATTTCTGCTGTTCGCGGCGACAACAGGTTTCCTTGTTGCGTTCACCGAATTTTTCGGAGCCGACGAAGCACTGCGTGAAGCGACGCGCGATCTCGTAAGCCCGGTCACGGTCTCTTCGGTTGAGACGACCTGGAAAGATCCGATTGCAAAAGCGTTGGCCGGCGCGCACGCGATTTCTCCAAACGCGCCCGTTGACAAAATCGAGACGCAATTCAAAGGCGAGCAGCCCACCATTACGCTGTTTACCGGAAAACCAACTGGCGGCGAAGATCGCAAACTCGTATTTAATGCGCGCACGGGCGCACTGATCACGAACGAAGCGTATGCCGACAAACCGTTTCTCTATCGCTTGCACAGCGGCGAAGCGTTTGGTGACGGTGGGTTGGTCGTCGCGATGTTCTGGGCGCTCGCGCTCGTGGTTATGACGATCACCGGACTCATCGTGTATTACACGATGCGCGGCAAGCGCACGTTGACGGGGTTGAAAAAGGTGTTCTGGTAGTTCGACATTAATTTCTCGTCATGACCACGCCGCTCGACCAACTCTCGCTCGCCCTCACCGCGCGCTACATCATCGAACGCGAACTCGGCGCCGGCGGCATGGCAGTCGTGTACCTCGCGAACGATACGAAACACCATCGCCAGGTCGCGGTAAAATCGTTGCGCCCTGAGTTGGCCCAATCCATCGGCTCCGAGCGGTTCTTGCGCGAAATCGAAATCGCGGCCGGGCTGCATCATCCGCACATTTTGCCGCTGCATGATTCGGGCGGAGCGGACGGTGTGTTGTACTACGTCATGCCGTTTGTTGACGGGCAGTCGCTGCGCGATCGCATGCTGAAAGCGGGCGCACTACCTGTTGACGAAGCAGTGCGTGTGTTGCGCGAAGTGTTGGATGCGCTTGCGTATTCGCACGGCCGCGGCGTGGTGCATCGCGATATCAAACCGGAAAACATTTTGCTGTCGGGCACGCACGCGTTGGTTACGGACTTCGGTATTGCGAAAGCCATCAGCGATGCCAATAGCGCCACCCAGCTTACGTCTGCAGGGCTGGCCATGGGAACGCCAAGCTACATGGCGCCCGAACAGATCAGTGCCGATCCCTCGCTGGATCATCGTGCCGACATTTATGCCGTTGGCATTATGGCGTACGAAATGCTCGCCGGGCGTACACCATTTCAGGGAACGACGGCCCAACAGATTCTGGCCGGCCACCTTTCGCGCACTCCAGACGCGCTAGCGCTGCATCGTCCGGCAATCTCGCCCGCGCTTGAGGCAGTGGTCATGCGAGCGCTCGAGAAAAATCCCGCGGATCGTTGGCAGTCCGCAGCGGAGATGCTGACCGCACTTGAACTGTCAGTCACTGGATCAACAGTGGCCACGTCCGCGCCCGCTGCACGTGGTGCGAAACAAACGACACCGCTTGACGCATCTCGAACACGGAAGCATACGCGAACGCTTCTCGGTGCCGGTGTTGCCGCTGTCGCGCTCGCGGTTGTGGCAGGTTTGTGGGTAACGAAAGTCGGACGCGCCGGCACACTGTTGGGCCAGGATGTATTGGCGCAGAATGACGTCGTGATGGTTTCGGAGTTTCAGAATCGCACGGCGGATACCACGCTCGCGCAAACCGTGACCGACGCAGTGCGTGCCGATTTGCAGCAGTCGCATGTGGTGCAGGTGATGGCGCAGTCCGCGATGTGGGCGGGCATTCGCCGCATGAAGCTTTCACCCGACTCAGTCTTGTCGACTGAAAAGGTGCGTGAGTTGGCTGAACGCGAAGGAGCGAAAGCGTATGTGACCGGCGATATCGCACGCTTGGGCGGCGGCTACGTGCTTACCGCACGCGTTGTAGCGACGACCGGTAACGCCGAGCCGCTTATTGTAAAAGCGACTGCGAGTGACGATTCGAAACTCATCGCGGCCGTTCAAGAGCTGGGGCACAATCTCCGCAAGGGCATTGGCGAATCGCTGCGATCAGTCAGTCAGGCGCCGCCGTTGGCACAGGTCACGACCGCATCGTTACCTGCGTTGCGTTTGTTCACGGCGTCGAAACGCGCCGTAAATAACGGCGAGGCCGTGCGCGCAGTCACACTGGCAAACGAAGCACTGGTGCTTGACTCGGCATTTGCGAGTGCGTGGTCCGTGTTGTTCGTCGCGTACTCGAACATGAACGAGGTGGCGAAAGCGTCAGACGCCGTAACACATGCGTATGCGTTGAGCGATCGATTGTCCGAGGTCGACGCGCTGCTCACGAAGGCGCGCTACCACAGCATGCGCGGCGAGTTCGACGAAGGCGATGCAGCGTGGCAGCGATTGGTGGAGATGAATCTGCAGCACACCAACTACGCGAACCAGTTGCTGGCGCGCAGACGCTTCGTCGATGCCGAAGTCGTGCAGCGAAAAGGCGTAGAACTCGATCCGAAACTTTCAATCGGATACTGGAATCTCGCCGAAGCACAAATTGCGCAACGACATTTTGCGGCGGCGGAATCGACTGCAACGCTCATGTCGAAAAATCTTCCCGACCTTCGCCTGACGCAGCAGACGATCGTGGGAATTCCGCTGGCCGAACGCGACTTTGATAAGGTCATCACGTTTCTTGCAACGCCGGGCGGAAAGAGACTGGATTCCGAAATGCCGCAGTATGCCTGTGCCGTTGATATTGCGCGCGGCCGTGTTCAATCTGCGACGAAATGCACACTCAGCATGGAGCGAGTGGGATTCAAGGAGGTCGCAGTGTTGGCCGAGTTTCGGTTAACAGAAGATACGATTCTCGCCAGGCAAGGATACTCGGCATTTCTTGCAAAGAAGCCTGAAGAACGCAGTCTCGACACATACGCGGTCACAATCGCAATTCTGGCAGAGGTGGGAAAGATTCGCGAGGCGCGGCAGTTGTATGAAGAATGGCGCACGCGAGCGGGAACGAATGCCCCATCGTTTCGTGGCGATTCGTCGTACGCCGTTGGTGCGATCGCCGCGGCGGAAGGACAGTGGGAGAAAGCCGCCAACGCATTTCTGGATTGGAACCGCGCGCCCTTTGTATCGTCTGCGCACTTCTACAATCAGGGACTGGCCGAGGCCGCGACGGCGTTGCAGCGCCTGAACAAATCCGACTCGGCGCGCGTGCTACTGGAACGTGCGTTGCAGAGTCCGTCTCTCGCGCTGGGTTGGGTCTACGAACTGACGTGGTATTCGCAGGCGTTGCAGAAACTCGGTGACATTTACGCGGAGCGCGGCGATCGCGCGAAAGCGGCGGAGTATTACGAGAAGTACGTCGCGCTGATGAAGGACGCGGAAGCTCCCGTCACGACGCAGGTGGCGCAGGTGAGAAAGAAGTTGGAGGCTTTGTCGGGGGATGCTGGGGTGAAGGCGACGGAGATCAAAAAGCGGTAGAACTGTTTGGGTCGCAGGCGCTCTACCGCGGCAGCTGCACCACGAATGCGGTCCCGTGCTCCTCGTTCGATTCAACGGTCACAGCACCGCCGTGCGCAACGACAATCTGCTCCACGATATAGAGCCCCAGGCCAAGATTGACTGCGTCACTGGTTAGCGGTTGGTGGCGGAGGCGCTTGAACGGACTGAATAGACCGGCAAGTGTCTGCACTGGAATCGGCGGCCCGAAGTTTTGCACGCGAAGCTCGACGTAGTCGGCTGCGCCCGCAACGGTAACGCAAATTGTCGCGCCCTCGGCGCCGTGTTGCGCCGCGTTGCTCAGCAGGTTTGACAGCACCTGGCTGATTCGCGCGCCGTCCCAATGTCCGTGCAATTCTCCCGATGTTTGCAACTCAATCTCGCATCCCGGCCAAGCGGCGCGCGCTTCCTGCACCGCATGTGCAGCGATGGACGCGAGGTCGATGTCCTGGCGATCAATCGGAATTCCCGAGCCCAGCCGACTCCGCGTGAAGTCGAGCAGGTCGCCAATCATCAGGTTCATTCGCTCGGCGCTCCGGCCGATGCGTTCCGTTGCAGCACGATCCTCCGCGCCAAGGGTTTCTGCCTCGAGCAGCGCTTGCGATGACAGCGTGATCGCACTCAGCGGAGTACGAAGATCGTGACCGAGAACCGCTACGAATAGCTCCTGCGAATATTCGATTTCGCGGGTGTATCGCGTAATCGACTCCGCCAACGTCTGGTCGAGCGCCTGATTGAAGCGAGTCAAATC
>JBDTTO010000076.1:0-9247 GCA_039930585.1 Gemmatimonadaceae bacterium | reverse complement strand
TTTCCGCATCCCGCTGCACACACGTAACGCACCGTAACCATACAAGGACCGCTTCAATGTTCTCTCTGATCAACTCATCCAATCATCACACACGTCGTGGCGCCGCCGCCCTCGTCTTGTCGGCAGCTGCCATACTCGGCACTGCCTGCTCCGATGACAGCACTGCGCCAAACCTTGCGCGCACCAGCTATGGTACGAGCCAGACACTGGGAGCCGGAACTGTTCGCACATACGTCACGCTGAACGCCGCCGGAAAGCCAACTTCAATGGGCGTGGCGCTGTCTGAAGGTGCGCTTACAAACTTGCCAATGACGCCGAATGCGCCGAGTCCATCGGCGGCAATGTTGCAGCTCGCATTACCAGCGGATGCGCCAGTCACTGGGTACAATCACGTGATGGTTGATTGGAATCCAGTCGGACACGAGCCCGATCACGTGTACACGTTGCCGCACTTTGATTTCCATTTCTATGCAGTAACGCCTGCACAAGTCATGACGATCATGCCCACCGATCCGCAGTACGCAACCAAAGCGGCTTCACTTCCCGCGGCTGCATTTGTACCAGCGGGTTATCAGGCGGCGTCAGTATTGGCCGGCATTCCAGCAAGCGCCGCCGCCGTTCCGATGATGGGTTTGCACTGGTTGGATGTTGCATCACCCGAACTGCAGCCGCCGCCAGCCGGAAAAACGTTCACCGAAACGTTTATCTACGGTTCGTGGGACGGCAAATTCATCTTTCTCGAACCGATGATCACGAAAGCGTATCTCGAGTCGCTGAAAAACACGACCGGAATGTCACGCAACATCGGAACGGCAGCGCAGGTTGCGACACCAGGCTACTACCCATCGTCGTATTCAATTCGCTACGATGCATCGGCCAAAGAATACCGCATCGCGATGGACAGCCTGAAGTTTCGCCAGTAAGCGCACCCGCAGGAGAACAAACGCGCGCTCCGAAATCGGGGCGCGCGTTTGACATTTTGTCATCTCGCGAGCGCTCGCTTACGCGACGCAGCCGCGACTGATCGGCATCGTTGGCGCGACTAGCCGCGGCGTCACAGCCCGCAATTGCGGTCGCAGCGAGACTGGTCAGTGCAATACACATTGATTGGGAAACCTTGTACACAAATGCTCCGTACTCGCAGGGATCGGCGGACGTCGATGCGGCCAAAGCCGTTAAAGGCATGGTAATACTGACGCGCAATACGAACCACGAGATGCGAACGGCGCGTTCGTGTCACAGATTTGATAACGCGATTATCAGGCGCGCGTTCACACGCACCGCAGGCTGCAATGATGCGAAACTTTCTCAGGACCACTGCCAACAAGATTCGTCATCGAGTCGCCGAGTCTGGCGTTGCAGGTCGGTTGGCCGGCCTCGCCTTGTTGTGCGGTGTTGGCGCGTTCGTAACGCTCCCCGGGCTGGACAGTCACGCACTTGCGGAATTTTTTCGTCTCAATGGCGGCTCGTCGCTGCTGCAGTTGTATAACTGGATCGTTGGTGGTGCGGTTGCGCGTGGTGCACTTGTCGGCATCGGCATCATGCCGTTGCTCTCAGCGAAAGTGTATCTGTATCTCGCGAAAAAGCTCAGTCCGAAGTTTGCAGCCATGATGCGCGGTGAATCGGGACACATGCGACTCACCAAGTGGACTCGTGGTCTGACTTTGGGTTTGGCGGTTGTGCAGTCATACGGGTTTGCAAAGTTCGTTCAGTCGTTGCCAGGAGTTGTGGCGAATCCCGGACTGCAATTTGTCGCGCAAACCGTGTTGCTACTGACTGCCGGCGCAATGGGAATCACGTTGCTGAGCGAGAAGCTTCGCGCTGAGGACGAATTTTCCGTAAGCGACGAGACCAATGCTGAGTCCACGCCGAAGCCTGCGGATACGCCACTTTCA
Organism: Gemmatimonadaceae bacterium; assembly: GCA_039930585.1. GTDB lineage: Bacteria > Gemmatimonadota > Gemmatimonadetes > Gemmatimonadales > Gemmatimonadaceae > Gemmatimonas. The sequence goes on along the minus strand of JBDTTO010000076.1, from coordinate 7,352 downwards.
GTGCCCGCGGACGCAATGTTGCTCGCTGCCGGAGACGCGCAGCCGACCAGTTTTGCGAAATCACGCGAATCCGTTGGCGTTGAGCGCGAGTAATTTGACGAACGCAAAACGCTGGCGCGTGGTGCATGTCGTATTGACGGTTCTGTTTCTGCTGACTGCCGTGCTCAATCTGAATCACATACGCGCAGGATTTCTCACGAACCATCTTGCCGATCTGGTGGTGCCGGCGTGGATGTATGTGGTAGCGCGCGCTCCATACGACGCCAATAAACGCAAGACTCTTCTGCAATGGTCATTGGGGCGTTCGCCAGAATTTGCGGCAGGATCATTGTTCATCGCGAGCGCACTTTCGGAGGTCAGTCAGTACTATTGGCCGACCGGTCTGTTTCGCGGGCGATTTGATCCACTGGACATTCTCGCGTACGCGGTCGGATTAGTCGCGGTGTATGTGGCGGATAAACGGAGTGGCACACCACCAGCAGTTCCACCAACCCGTTGATCAAACGCCCGATGGCTACAAACGAATTCTCACCACGCTTGCCTCTGGGAAACAAGCGTGGGTGTACGCCGATGCGCGTTATTCGTAGCGCAATCGGTTAGTCAATCACGTACGCTTCCATCGCATAGTACTCGGCCAATCCCAACCGGTCGAGTTGCGCGGCGGTTTGTTTGTTTCGCTGCTCAACACGCTGCCAGAATTCGCGTTCGTCCGCACCAGGAAATGGTGCCGAATCTTTTTGCGATTGATGCTTGAAGATTGCCTGAATTTTTATTTTCAGCTCTTCCTGCGACATGGGCACCAGCCAACTCGCTTCGGTCACTGGCCACTCCTGCCACGCGCCGCGATACAACCACACCTCGGGACGTACTTCGCCAACCGGGTACACTTCGGCTAACGCGGCATCGATTGCCTCTTTGCACATGCGATGCGTTCCGTGCGGATCGGACAAGTCGCCGGCCACGAAAATGATTTCGGGTTCAAGCTCGCGCAGCAGGTTCGCAACAATCGCGACATCCGGCGGGCCGATGGGCGATTTCTTCACCTGACCGGTTTGATAAAATGGCAGATTGAGAAAGCGCGCATTCTCGCGACTGAGCCCCATCACTTCAAGGCCGCTGACTGCTTCACTTTCGCGAATGATGCGTTTGAGATCCTGAATTTCAGCAATGTCAACTTCGCCCGGGTGTTTCTGCTGCAGGAATGCATGAACACGTGTCGCGAGTTGCGCGGTTGCGCTGCCGCCAAGGTCACGTTCGTCGTGCAGGCGGACCAGGAAATCCATGTGACGACGCACATCGTGATCGAACACCGCAATGTTGCCGCTCGTCATATAGGCAACACACATGTCGTTGCCGTTCTCCACAAACTTTCGAAGAATACCACCCATCGAAATGACATCGTCGTCGGGATGCGGCGAGAAACAAATCACACGCTTGCCGCGCGGCAGTTTGCTTTTGCCGCGGATTTTGGCACCCAGCGCGTTAAATACTTCGCCATTCACCGCGCCAGGTGATCCGTAACGGGCCACGAGTGACGAGAGTTGATGATTGGCGTAGTCAGCTTGCGTGAGCTTGAGAATTGCAGTGCCGGTTTGCAACGCGAGCCATGTTACGGCACGAATCGCCAGATCGGACGTCCACTTGATTTCATCAACAAGCCACGGCGTCGCGACGCGTGTGAGATCCGCAGCCGCTGCGCGATCAACATAGAACGTTGTGTTTGGGTGACGTTGCAAAAATGTTGCCGCGACTTCGCGATCAATATCGCCTTCAACCGCACGACGCACGATTGCGGACTTGTGTTCGCCGGTTGCGAGAATCGCGATTTCACGCGCGGCCAGGATGGTTGCAACACCCATCGTGATGGCTTCGCGCGGCACATTGGATTCGCCGAAGAAGTCGGCGGCCGCATCTTTACGCGTAATGTTGTCGAGATGCACGAGACGCGTACGACTTGTTTCGCCTGAACCCGGTTCGTTGAAACCGATGTGTCCCGTTTTGCCGATACCAAGAATCTGAAAATCGATACCACCAACTGCAACGATTTTTTCTTCGTACTCTTTGCACGCCTGTTCAACACGCTCGCGCGGAATGGTACCGGGCGGCAAATGTACGTTCGCCTTGTCGATGTCGATGTGCGAAAACAGATTCTCCCACATGTAGCGGTAGTACGCGTGGACGCTGTCCACTGCCATCGGAAAATATTCGTCGAGATTGAACGTGATGACGTTCTTGAAGCTCAACCCTTCGTCGCGATGCATGCGAATCAGTTCGCGATACACGCCAATGGGTGTTGATCCGGTGGCCAGGCCGAGTACGGCTTTCTTGCCCGCGGTTGCACGGTCGCGAATGACGCCGGCAATACGTTCGGCGACCAGTCGCGCAATGTCATCATGCGCTTCAACAACAACAGTACGGATGCGCTCTCGATCAGCGACCGGAGAAATCACGGGACGGATTGGTTAGGTTGGACAAAAGGGCAGTCTGGTTCGCCATGAGTTGAATCCACTGACTCACACTCGGCGAATGATTATGGTGCGCGGGGTGAATGCAGGACGCAAGTGCAAAATGGGATATCACGGTGCTGAGAGACACCTGCTCCCGGCGATGCATCAGCTCAGCCACTCGAGAATCTTTTCATTCGTTTTTTTCTGAGCGAAGAAGTTGGTGTGGCCAACGCCCGCACTTGGATCGAACACGAATTTCTCGTCGATCGGAAATCCGCCGCGACCGTTCTTGCTGAACACGCCATCGGTTGGTACTACCAGATCGTTATTTGCTTTGAAAATGCTGTCGGTGAGACGGTCCGCCGCAAAACTCTTGAAGCCGGGAGTGTTGGGTTCGAAGTTGGATGCGAGTGCGTAATACTTCGTGTTGCCAACGGGCCCGACGTTCATGTTTTTGATGAAATCGCCAGCCGGGTTCATCGATTGCAAACCATCCAGCCCCTTGAGCGCACCGACAGCGAGCTGTTTGACCACGGTGACAAGCCCTTCAAGTGCCTCGATGATTCCTGTATCAGGCACGAAGTTCAGAAGATTCGTATACGAATCAATGTAGGCGTTCATGTATTTGGGATCGGCCAGCGTTGTGCCACTGTTTGGAGCAGCGACAAACACAATTTTGTTCACGTTCAGCGTGCGCGTGCCCAGTGAAAATTCGTTGGCGCGCTCTGACAACAGCCGACTCACCAAACCGCCACGCGAGTGACAGACAATATCCACGTCAAGATTGCGATCCTGAGGCAGATGTCTGAAAAACCATTCGATGTTCTGTCGCGGATCTTCGGACAATGTAAAGTGATCGAAACCAAACACGCGACCGTCATAACGTTGATGCAGCGTCGCAATCGTTTCGGGTGACAGCGATCCAAACGCGCCGTGCGTGCGACTCCCGGTGCCGTGAATCATCAGCAGTGCGCGCCCTGTCCCAATTTTTTGCCAATCAGCCGGCTGCAAAATGCGGCCGTCAGGCTGGTTGTAGTCTTCCGTGGTAAACGTGCGAAAGCGATATGGACGTTTTTTCGCTTCCCAACGCCCCGCAAAGAAATCTCCAACCAAACCGCCAATCGGATCGAGCAGTTTGAACGCGACGACTTTGAGAATCTTCTTGCCAACAGCGCCAATGAGCCCGCGAGTTTTTGGACCGCTCTCCGCCTGCGTTACGGTGCGCCGAATGAGGTAAGTGCGCTTGGTGCCACTACCGCCGCGAACAACACCCGCAGCCTCACGCGACTCTTCGGCCACATTCCACGTCATCACGCCGGATTCATCAGACGCTAAAACAAACTGGCCCCATTCTGCCGTTGGCCCGTCAACTTCCATTTCGATGGCGGGTTCATCGAATGACGTGCTGCGCGTGCTCCCTTGCGCAATGTCAACTTCATTCGTATCGCCCAATTCGAGTGATGTTTCTGTGCGCAAATTTTCGTTGGCCATTGCCTGCTCCAACGCTTGTGTGGTTTCTTCGGCGGCACGTGTTCCGTTCGCACCAACCGGTATCGCCTGCGCGGTGCCTTCGAGTCCTGGCGTGCGAAGTGTGATGCCTTCGATTTCGATTGCTGCGCCGGTTGGATCCAGTTGTTCGGCCATGATTCGTCTCAGTTGGTTGAGTTGCTGTATTTGACGGAAGGCAAGTTGTGTTAACTGGTTTTTTTGCGCGTCAGCTGTAGTTGCGGATGTCCGAAGTACTGATACGCAAGATACGTGGCTGAATTGTCGCTGCCATATTTCGCGCGCTGTTTTCGCATGACTGCGGCAACTGGCTCGCCAGCGAATGCATCCTGATAGAACTCCATCGAGATTTCTTTCGCGATTCCGTCCTTGATGGACCAGAGCGGCGCGATCACGGCCGATGCTTGCGCCTGCAAAAATGCGCTTGCCATTCCGGCGTAGTCACCTAACACCTCCTGCGCCGAACCAACCTGACACGCGTTCAGAAATACAAACGGTTTGGCAGACAGCGTACTGCCACTGACTTGTGTTGGGTTGATCGTTTCATCGTCGGTGAGAACGAGTCCATCCTGAATTCCGCCCGGGTTGTAGCTGCCATGAATTGCGAAGTGCAATGCAGTCGCGGGTGGATCCCCCTCCAGACACTTCAACACGGGTTCAATTTTCGCATCAATCGACTGGGCGTTGTATGTCGATTGCAGGACGGCGGCCTCTTCCTCGGCCGACGTGAGTCGCGCCCACTTTGATGAACTGTACTGGCCCCAGATCACCGCCATTGATGTAACGCCAAGTTGATGTGGCGGCGGCAGTTGTGTCTCGCTTTGTCCGAGTATCCATCGACCGACGTTTGTTTGTGCGCCGAGGAATGCTGGTGCGCCATCAACGGCGAGTGGGGCTGAAAACGTAGCCAGCTCCCATGGCACATATGGTTCTTCTGAAAGAATGAGAATGCTCGGAGGTCCGGACGCGGCGACGGCCGCCGCATGAATCGCTTTCCAGACACTCTTTGGAATTTTGTTCGCGACCTGATTTCCGACGCCTTTCATTTGCGCGTACAGTCCTAACTTTCCTTCCTTCAGATTGACTTGCTGCACCAGTGTTTTCGCAAATTGGTCAGGAGCGTCGCCAATATCTGTCGACTCCGCTTTTGCATCTGCGGATAGTTGCGAGACGGTCGCATGCGGGCTCTCGATGGTCCACAGCAAACGCGTACGCGTGTTCGCATCGCGAATGATGTGAATGGTGAGGTCGGGCGCAAATTCCTCCGTGGGCACACTCACATCAATTGCTGCAACCGACGTCTCGGCCTCTGCTACTTTGGCGCGTGAGTCTTTGGCAAGAACTGCAATCGGTCGCACCGCAAAACCAATTGTCTGACCGGCGATTGAATAGACGACCTGCAGTGCGCGTGGTTGTACACCTTTCGTTTGTGACTGGGCCTTTAGATGAAAGTTTGTGCGCGGATATGGATCGTCTTCTGTTGCGGTAACGTCTTGTCGCCAGGCGCCGCCGTTCACTGCATCAAATCCTTCGGCGACGAGTTGCAGACTCAGTACGTACGGATACGACGTGTTCGCGGGCAGCGCGAGTGCAGCGCCGATTACGTTCGATCCTTGCACTTCCGAAAGTCCGACGACGACATCGAATTCGTCGCCTGACACTACGGAATCAGGTGCGTCGACCAGTGCGTACGCGCTGCGCGGCGGTTCTTTGCGCGTGGCAGGTGGCGCACTTTCCGACGCGCCGGGAGATTGCGGCGGCTTCGCGCGTTGTGTGGGTCGCGGTGCGGGTGGAGGCGGTGGTGGTGGCGGTGGTGGCGGTGCCGCGACTGATGGCGGCGCGCTTGGTGCCATGCGCGGTACGGGTGCCATTCCAAATGGCGATCTTCCCATCGCTGATTTTCGACCCGCTCCTGGTCCGGGTGATCGTGTGCCCGCTACCGGCGCGAGGGATTTTGCGAACTTCGTCGGGCGGGTCGTTGTGTTTTTGACGGCAAGGGTAACGATTGCCACGTTGACGGCCGCCGTTGTCAGAACTTTTGACGATTTTGATGGCTCTGGCAGCGCCCCAAGCAGCGATTGCAATGACTTGTTGTATTGATCAACTGTCGTTGCATTCAGCTTTGACAACCACAAACGTATTCTTTCCAACGCGTCTGGTTTGACGGTGTAACCGCGCGCCGTCAGTTGCGACTTCGCGACGTGCAGAAGCTGATTGATTTGTTTGTCGTTCACTGATTGCCTGCAGCGGTGAATTGTGCGCGGTTCTGAACCGACATTTCCCGGTACCGATGACCAAACAAACTGCTTTCGCGGCGGAAGCGGAAGTGTCCCGCGGTGCCTGTGCTGAAACGCCATTCGGAGGGGATTGGGCCCGACTCCGTGGTATCTTTGTGACGCACCTGCCTGGCGTCCGGCGCTGTTGTCAACCGGCGCGGGAGTCGCGCAGGTGGAAAACGTTGCTGTTTGTCTGCAAACCATGAGACGGAGCGCGCCCCAAATGGATTTCGATATCCAAACCGCCAGACCACTTCTCGCGCGCACGCCTGTTGTGCTGAACGCGCTGTTGCGTGACTTGCCCGAGCCGTGGATTACGAACAACGAAGGCGCGGAAACATGGAATCCGTTTGACGTCATTGGACACCTGGTGCACGGCGAACGATCCGATTGGATTCCGCGCGTTGAGCATATTCTGAAACACGGTGATGCAGTCGCATTCACGCCGTTTGATCGCTTCGCACAGTTCAATGCGTCGCAAGGAAAGTCGTTGTCAGCATTACTCGACGAGTTCAGCGAATTACGCGCGTCAAGTTTGCGGCGTCTCGATGCACTGGCGCTAACACAAACAGATTTGAGTCGCGCAGGTCTTCATCCCGCGCTTGGCAAGGTTGCGCTCGGACAGTTGCTGGCCACATGGACCGTGCACGATCTCGACCACATTGTGCAAATCTCCCGCTGTATGGCCAGAAATTACACCGAAGCCGTTGGCCCGTGGCGCGAGTATTTACGGATTGTGCGACAGGCACCATGATTTAGTCATGACGCAACGCACCGCGATGGCAATTTTGCGATTGATGTTTGGCCTGCTGGTTCTGATTGCGGTCGGTTGGCAACTCAGAATTCACATGAGCCTGGATTTCAATGTGCTCAATTTTTTCAGCTACTTCACGAATCTCTCCAATCTGTTCGCGGCCTTCGTGCTGCTGTTCAGCGCAGGTAAGCATTTTGCGGACAACGAACCAACACCAACCAGTAACCAACTGCGCCTGATATCAGCGACAAACATGGTGGTTGTGGGAATTGTGTTCGCAATTCTCCTGAGAAATGTTGAGTTGGGCTCGCTGCGGCCGTGGATCAACACGCTGCTGCACTACGTCATGCCGATAGTCGTGGTGCTCGA
>JBDTTO010000075.1:0-9286 GCA_039930585.1 Gemmatimonadaceae bacterium | reverse complement strand
GGGCAAGGTCTCTCGCTTCTTCGGGCGTGAGGTTTACACGCTTCGCGCCAATCACTGCGGCGACCTGTTTGAGGCTCTCCTCGCTCATCGCCTTGGCCAGAATCGCGTACGCCTCCCCGAAGGGGTTGATACGGTCGATAAGATCGATGTCCAGATCCCGCACATCCATGGCGAATTTCCGCACGCCATCCACGAATGCGGTGTTCAGCATTTCGGTCTGCGCAGCGCCGCTCGCGGCCTGCGTGGCTGTCGCAGCCGCCTTGGCCTGCTGCACTGCAACGATTGCAGCAATTGCGTGTTGCCGCACCGCTTCCTGGTCGTACGTATCCAGCCCGGGATATTTCTCTTTCACAATCTGCCCCATGCGCACTTGCGAGAGCTCCTCGTACACTAGGTCCTGGTCAAACAAACCGCGTTCAATCGAACGTCTGTCCTGCACGAACGTTGCAACAACCTCGTTCAGGTCCTCACTACAGATACGCACCGCCTCGGCCGACTTCGGTTCCACCAGCCCCTTTATTTCCATCTGTATGCGGCCGGTGGTTTCGTTGAAACCAACATTGGTGCGATTCGGGTCGTAGCCGTCGGGTCCATAGTTGTACCCGTCCGTCGGTTCGTTCTGCGGGTTCTTTGGACGAAATTCGAAGCGCGGCGTCAACACCTGCTCCATCAACAAACTCGCAGCAATGGCCTTGAGCGTGTCGTTGACAGCCTCCGTCACTGCTTCGTCCGACGCATCCGGTTCCGCAATGAGATTGGAGAATCGCGCGCGAAGTTTTCCCGGCGCATCGCGCGTCGCACGACCAATGATTTGCACGATTTCCGTGAGACTGGCGCGGTAACCAATCGTCAGGGCGTGATCGCACCAGATCCAGTCAAAACCCTCCTTGGCCATACCAAGTGCGATGATGATATCAACATGATCGCGATTGTGCTTCTGCGCTGGATCCTTCAGTGCAGTCACGACACGATCCCGCGCCGCACCGCCGTCGTCAACCAGATCGGCAATGCGCAACACTTTGCCGCTCGCAGTACGCACCAGTTGAAAGCCCGTGGCCGGGTCCGCGCCTTCCCACTTGCCCAGTTGTTCGATGATGTGTTCAACTTCTCGGATCTTGTCCTTGGTGCTCTCCCGCGCGTTGACACTCGGAATGTGAATGATGGTCTTCTCGGCAGGATCGAGCACATTCAATATCTCGTCCGCGTACGAACCGGTGTAGAAGAAGTATCCGATGTCGAGCTGCTTGAGATACTCGTAGCCGTTCAGTTGCTCGTAGTAGGTGTACGTGACCGTATCGAATTTCGCCTCATCCGAAGGCGCGAGCACCGCCTCGGCATCACCGCGAAAGTACGAACCTGTCATTGCGACAATGTGTGCACTTCCGCGCGCCATGAACTGGCTCAGATGCGCGCCCAGCTTGTTATCCGGGTTCGCTGACACATGATGGAATTCGTCGATGGCGATGAGACGGTTGTCAAACGCCTCGGCGCCGAACTTGTCCACCGCAAAGCGAAACGTGGCGTGCGTACACACCAGCACTTTGTCGCTGCTGTCGAGGAACGCGCGAACGGCGTTGATCTTACCGCCGTTGTCGGTGCCGGGTGCGTTGCAGAGGTTCCATTGCGGTTGAACTGTCCAATCGTACGCGAACCCGTACTGAGTCAATGGTTCGTCATTGAAACTTGAGCCGATGGATTTTTCCGGCACGACAATAATGGCCTGCTGCACGCTCCCGCTGTGCAGTTTGTCTAGCGCAATGAACATGAGCGCGCGACTCTTGCCGGAGGCGGGCGGGGATTTGATGAGCAGGTATTGCTCGCCACGCTTCTCGTAGGCGCGCTCCTGCATGGGGCGCATGCCGAACGCGTTTGCCTTGGTGGAGCTTCCGTTGCGGGCGTACGAAACCGATACGGCGGGAACAGTGACGGTCATTTCGCGATTCTAGTCTGCAATGTGAAGGTCCGTCTGTTTGAATTCCGAATCCGTGGCGAGCATCGGCACGTCGTAGTGCTTCGCGCAGGCATAATGCAGACAGTCGCCCAGGTTGAGCCCGTGGCGCCCTTTTCTGAAGCGATGTGCCGCATGAAGAGTGAGTCGGGTCGCGTCGGCTGCTGGAGGGAGGTCCCGAATCTCGATGTCCCGCAGATCAAGAAACTCCATCACCATTGGTTCGAGCTCGGCGACGGAGCGGTTGAACTTATCCGGGCGCGACAGTCCGAGCACCGTTTCGAGCACCGCCACTGGTGATGTGATGCGTGATGTCGCCGCTGCCAGTGCGTTCGAGACGCGTGTAGCCTCGCGTTCTCCTGACAGCAGCGCGATGAGGGCCGAAGCATCGACGAACATCAGCTTTTTGCGTCGATGGTGTCATCCCACATTTCATCGAACACCGCCTTCGGTAGCTTCTTCTTTCCCTTCGCGCTGGTTGTGACGCCATACTTGTCCCGCAACCGGGCCGCAGTCTGTTGTGGAGACTCTTCGGCCCGCCGGCGGGCGATGGCTTCCTTCATGGCGACGACAATCGCTTCCGTGATGCTCGCGCCCGTCATGGTGGCGAACTTGCGGGTGAGGGAGTCGGCTTCGGGGTTGTTGATGTTGATTGGCATGTAGACCTGACGATGTAGATACACTAGCCTACAAATCTACATATACAACCGCGCAGCTACAAGACTTCCCTTCAGGCCTTTTTTCGCGGCCTTTTCGCCGATGGCGACTCCGCTGCGGTCATTTTCGCATACATGTCGAAGAGCTTCTCAAGGCGTTCGGTGTCGTTCTTGAACCGCCGGCCGATGTAGATGCGCTCCAGTGTTTCGTCGTTCCGGGAGTGTGCTTCGCGGAGGTCGGACGGCATCTTGTCGGGGTCGTACAGGTCAGCGATTGTGGCCGGGAAGTGTGATTCTCGAACGAGCAGGATGTCTTCTGCGCAGCGCGTGAGGTCGCTTTTGTTTTTTTCGGTCAGTGTTGGCACTGGGAAAGTGTTCCAGCCAAGCGTGTTCGAGTAGCGAAAATCCATCTTGATACGGCCGCACACAGTAGCTATCCAAATCCAATGCAGACGAGACGCAATAATTGACATACTCCACAAATGGGAATTCTCGATGGCAAACGCCGCATTTGACACGACCGTATCGTTGGGCAGCACACCAACGGGCAAATAGTCGCGCCCTTCACCGGTGTGAATAGGAATCAGGATTGACGCCTGCAATCTTTCGGAACGGTGATGTCGGATTTCAGCAAACGCATGCGGTCTGCTCGCGGCATCTCTCGTTGGCTTTTTGGTACTGGCAATCCTGAATGCATGAACTGCTTCAATCCTCGATCTGAGTTCAGGAATTGTCCGAGCAGCAGCTGCCTGGGAATCCGCGATCCAAAAGCAAAATCGATGACGTCCTTCAATGAATTCCGTACTGCCGACATATGGAGCTAAGAACTGTCTGATCGTGATTGAAGAAGAAAGCTGGTCCATCTTGTGTGTCGTCAAGATTAAATGGCCCCCATCAGCCGGTTTGCTTCCATAATCCATTCGCTCAACGTCGCTGATTGGACGTGATGAGCCTGATACAACGAAATTTGAATTTGGGGTGAGATATGCACTAATCTGACCAACAATACGTTCAGCAATACTGCCAGTGTCGGCAACCGTCATTAGCCGGCATGTTCCGGTCGGCTGCTTGGTGACACCTACAATGACGACGGTTACGCCAGCTTTGTTGGTCGCGAGGTTGTTCCACTTGAATGACGTTATCGCGAAAGCGATACGATGCCCAAGCCGAAAAATCTCGGGCCACAACTCGGCCACCTGCTTTCCTTGGCAAATAGAGTTCGTTGAGACAAATGCGAATGATGCATTGTTCGTGTTGCAGTATCGCGCCGCCTGAATGAACCAAGCTGCAACGTAATCCAATTCCTTCCAAGCAGCTTCAAGTCCCTTGAATACGTTGCGGAGGTCTGACTTGTGTTCTGCGGACTGCAGTGATGATCCCAGATAGGGAGGATTTCCGCAAATATACGTCTCTCCGCCCGCATTGTCGAAATCGATCTCCGATTGATCGAGCGGTGTGCTGAATAAATCTTCAGCGTGAATCTTCACACCGGTGCCAGTCGGCGGGCAGATACTTACCCAATCCAACCGCAGCGCGTTCCCGCAGGTAATCCAATTCTCCGAATCCAGCGGTAAGAAATCCGCGAGCGCCAACGTCTTTCCGCGATACAACACATCGCACTGATACTCCGCGATGATGAGCGCAAGTCGCGCAATCTCCGCCGGAAAATCGCGTAGTTCTATGCCACGAAAATTGGTGAGGGGAATATCTGTCTTTCGCCCGGTCTCGCCGCGTCGCCGGTTGATCTCCGACTCGATCTCCCGCATGTGCTTGTACCCGATGACCAGAAAATTTCCCGATCCACACGCCGGATCAAACACGCGAATGCGCGCCATGCGCTTTCGCAAATTGAGCAGCATGCGAGCATTGGTGCCCGCTTCTTCCAGGCGCGCGCGCAGTTCATCCAGAAACAGCGGATTCAACACCTTCAGAATGTTTGGCACACTGGTATAGTGCATGCCAAGTGCACCGCGCTCCTCATCGTCGGCCACGGCCTGAATCATCGAGCCGAAAATATCTGGATTGATGCGCGTCCAGTCGAGACTGCCAATGTGCAGCAAGTATGAGCGCGCAATCTTGCTGAACGTGGGCACGTCGGTGCTTCCCGAAAACAGCCCGCCGTTCACATACGGAAACGCATGCGCCCAACGGGGCACACCAGCACTCTCGCGCATGTCACGCGCAGTGTTCATGGACAAAAACAGCGCACTGATGATTTCGTGCGTGTTGGATGAATCCTTCTCGCTCATGCGCTCCACGGTCTGCGTGAACCGAGCGCTCGCATCAAAGATGTCCGTGTCTTCTGCAAAGAAACAGAAGATGAGGCGCGCCATGAAATGATTCATGTCGTGCCGCCGCGCCTCAGTGCCCCATTCGGGATTCAGCCGCAGCAGTTCGAGATACAGGCGGTTCAGCCGACTGGTGGCGCGAATATCAAAGGAGTTCTCTTTGATTTCGCGAACAGTCGTGATACCGGCCAGCGGCAGGAAGTAGCCGAAATGATTGGGAAGGTCAGCGTACGCACAAGCCACCGGATCACCGGAAGGCACTTCTTCCGCTTCGACGGTTTCGCCGTCAGTGGCCAGAATGAACTTGACCTTGTGCCGAGTGGTGGCCGTGCTTTCGCGAAGTATGGCGAGTGTACTTGTGACCTCGCCCGATGGCGCAACGGCGATGTGGATGTTGTTCGCCTGCAGCACGCCGCCGACGTCTGACTTGTTGGAGTCGCCCTTACGCAAGCGGCGAATAGTTGTCTCTTTGTTGCCGAACGCTTCGAGGAAGCGGTATGGAAATTCCGCCCAGTCAAAAGGCTCGGCAAAGAGTTGGCTGACGGCTTCTTCGATTTCAACGGCGTTCATAAACTGCGCGGTTCTGGACGGAAGGCATTGCGAAGATGGTCCGCCTCAGGGCAGCCTCCGTTAAACGTACGCTGCCGTACTGCTCAATTCAAACGAACTGCGAAGGCAGAGCTCGACAGACACACTGAACTCGGCGGATGACGGTGCGTATACGCCGCACCGCTGTTCCAGCTTCAGTCACCGTACGGCCGCTGAGCGGCGTCGTGGAGCCGCAACGCTGTTCGTTGCGCTTCGCTCAGTACCGCAGCACTCGCGTTCCTTAGGATGGACCGTGGAGTGTTATGTGCAATAAGGCTGACGCGTGGATCCGCGTTGATATTCATCGTCCGGGAATTGGACCCATCAATTTTCTTCTCGATTGATCCGTAAGCCTGCAGCCTGACCGCAACGTCATAGCGCAACTGTTCGAATCGACCGTACGGATCGTACTCCGCATGCAGCGCAGTTACGAAGTGAAGGAATTGAACCACCAGACTTTCGATGTCGCTCGTGAGTACGGTCATACCAGCAAATGGATCACCATCGCCATTCCTGATTGTACGACCTGTAAGGTTTCCGTCGATTGTTACTGCGCCGGATTCTTCAATGCGAAGGCGCACGTACAGCATGGGCTCAGAGCGATTCCACTGGCTTTCCTGGCGAATCGTGAATGCCTGAGCATCCAAGCTTGGCTTTTTGGCTTTCAGATAGCTGAAGAGTTCAACGTCCGCGCGATGTCCGATTTCGAGCACCTTCCGCTGGAATTCCGGACTGTGCAGCACGATCGGATCAAACAACTCCTCCTCTCGCGCTGGCGCGACAACAAGTCGCAACATTGGACCTTGTTGGTCGTCAAAAGCTGCTTGAAGTCTGCTGAGAAAATCGAAGTTCATACGCCGTGATTGTGTTGAAGACAGAATTGGTTGAAGGGCGGCTTCGACGCTGCGTTCCAAATCAGCCTCGTCAACAAACTCTGACCGAAAGTATCCGTTTACGTACTCCGACAAACGTGCGACGAATCGCTCCGCGTCTTCATCTCGTTCGGCTCTCTGAATGAATGCACGCACTGGAATCTGCTTTCGCCGTGCCTCGTCGAACTCTTCCTCGACGACAAGTTTTCCGGATGGAGCTCTCCAACCTCCACGCGCACCGACAATAACCAGAACGTGATCGCAGCTGGCGACTGCATCCAGGCAAACGTTTCTGGATGACTGCGCTTGGGCCGGGAAATCTTCATTGACCAACACTGGTTGGCCGTGCGCGCGTTCAATCCCGCGACGGGCTGCTAAACGATACTGTTCGAATCCTTTAACAACAGAACTGACAAAGACGCGCGGAAGCGGAGTCGTGTCTTGCACACTCAATCTCGAACCTCGACTTGTCTGCTAACGCAACGATTGCACGTGATGGGTCGAGCTGGTTGAGGGCGACGCACGAGTTCCTCATCTGTGATGACTTCGTGGCGCTCCTCTTTTCCGCACCGCCGACAAATCACATAAACCGTCTTCACCGACCCTCCGCACCTTTCGACAGAACGGGACGATATCTCACGTGAGTCGTCGCCCCAATGCGTCCCATGCTCGAGTACAAAATCTCTGGATCCCAATCCGCGACAAAAGATCGCTGGGAACCAGCGCTCCGCCATCGATGCGATTCAGTGTTGCGGCGACGCTAGGTTGCGGAACGATGCAAGCCGAGATGGAATTGTGTTAGCCGCTTTGATTAGGCAGCCTGTGCTTGTCGCAGGTGTGCCCAAGTCATCGCAACAGTGTCGCAGACCGCGTCAATCTCTGCGGTAAGCCTCTTAGTTGGCTTCTTAGCGTGAAACATTTGACCACCGAACACATCGACTGCAATACAAAGTGCCGGATCAACTCGCTGTCCGAAAGACGAATGATGATCAGCGCTTAAGCGCACAAGTTCTGCTAACATGGCTCCTGATGGGACAACTAGTTCGGGGCGACCGATGTAACCGGTCTTCCTGAATACGAGCAGCATGCAGCCAACATCCGAACTCGAATGCGACCGCCGAAGAATCAGCTGCGACCGTACGGACACCAACACACCGCGTATACGAATTTTCGCACTATTCAACGGCCCCGGTGACACGATGAGCTCTTGAAGCTTGAGAGCAGATGTCAATCCAGCTAAGGCATGCAGTGCTGCAGCGGAGTTATCTCTGTTGTTTTGCTGCCAATCTGTTGTGGCGCGAGTGGACCGAATCGTATCGGCCTCCGCCCTTAATCGACTAGCCAGGTCGCCGCCAGCGAGGATAGCACGCTGCAATCCCCTCTCGGCGGCATCGTAACGCGCCCGCTTCAGAGCGCTGTGATCCATTGCATCCAAGACGATCCGCTTCCGCCGTGGTTCTGTCGCGCGGGCAAACTCTGCGAAAGTAGCAGCAGAAAGCCGCGGTGAATCCAAACGATTTTCAAAGCTCGGCATCTTTCACCTTTGATGTTCGCAACAGCTCGGCGTCGCGACAGCCGTTCTACCTCACCAAACCCTCCCCGCCCCGCCAACCGCCGCGAACATCGCGACGGTCAGCATCTCCATCAATCTTCGGGCGTGAGTCTCAAATCTGCGCCTCACCCGCACTCGCTAAACCCGCAGACATGGCACTTCACGCACCCTTCTGCAAACTCCAACTGTGACCCACAATCCGGGCACGTCCCCATAAACACTTCGTTACCACCCGCTTTGTACTCAAGCTGCTGTTGCTCCATCTGCGCTCCACCCTGCGGCGGCCTGCTTGTCGGCACAATGCTCGCCAGACTCTGCGACGGCGGCGTCATCGAACTCACC
Organism: Gemmatimonadaceae bacterium; assembly: GCA_039930585.1. Taxonomy (GTDB): domain Bacteria; phylum Gemmatimonadota; class Gemmatimonadetes; order Gemmatimonadales; family Gemmatimonadaceae; genus Gemmatimonas. Next base: position 1,040 of record JBDTTO010000075.1, on the reverse strand, counting down.
GGGCTCGGCATGCTAGGCGTAAGCAAATCCGTCTGCACACCCTGCTTCTCCCTCCACCATTGCTCGAGTGCAATACCAATTGCATCAGGCATCGACAACACCTTGTTCGGTCCAAGTCCAACTGCGCGATCGCTGGAGATACCGCGCAACTGACGATGAATTTCCATCAACGGAATTCCGCTGCGAAGTCCGAGCGACACAAGACGACCAATTGCTTCCGCATCAGCCATCGCACTGCCGCCGGCCTTACCAAGATTCACGAACAATTCAAACGGCTGACCCTTCTCGTCTTCCGTAATGTTCACAAACATGGTGCCAAGCGGCGTGTCTTTGCGGATTGTCGTGCCACGCATGGTGTCGGGGCGACTGCGCTTCACGCGACGCGACGCGTTTTCGGACTCAGAGCTGAACAACGCCTTCTGACTGCGCTCGAGATCATTGCGCACTTCGGCCAGCGTGCCCTGCAACTCACCCATCTCGCGCTTGAGCGCCGCAATCTCACTCTTGTTCTCGGGCGTAGCTGCAGCAGCCGCACCGTCACGATTCGCTGCGGCACCTGCTGTCGCACCTGTCGACAACACCTGGTTGTCACGCGAACCATCACGATACACAGTGACACCCTTGCACTTCATCTCGTACGCCATCTCGTAAATGGCCTTCACATCTTCAACGGTTGCAGCCTGACCAAAGTTGGTGGTCTTTGAAATAGCCGAATCACAATGCAGCTGATACGCCGCCTGCATCTTGATGTGGTATTCCGGCGAGATGTTGTTCGCCGTATTGAACACAGCCTGCCACTTGGCCGGCACCTCGGCATGATTCACCGAACCGGTGTTCGCAATACGCTCCATCAACTCGGCGCTGTACCAACCTTCTTTCTTCGCGACAGCCACGAAGTCTTCGTTGACATCAGGCATACGCACGCCGGCCTGATTGCGCATGAACGCAACGGCAAACAACGGCTCAAGACCTGACGAACAACCGGCGATGATGCTGATGGTGCCGGTTGGTGCAACCGTCGTGACGTTGCAATTGCGGAG